>JANYDR010000066.1 GCA_025363495.1 Cyclobacteriaceae bacterium
CCACTTTCTTTTATTCAGCGCATGATGCCAAAACAGGAGATGGAATTCATTTCACGTAAAGCAAGTGCTTCACCAGCTACCGGTTATTCCAAAGTTCACAAGGCAGAACAAGAAAGGATTACACTGCAGGCTTTTGAAATCTAACATTCATTTTTAAATCTTAAATCATAATGGCTCAACAAGTAAAAGTTCCCACCGTAGGCGAATCAATCACGGAAGTGACTATCGCTAACTGGCTTAAGAAAGATGGAGATACCGTGAAGATGGATGAAGTGATTGCAGAATTGGAATCCGACAAAGCAACATTTGAATTGACGGCACCTCAGGCCGGAGTTTTGAAAATCACAAAACAAGCCGGTGAAGTTGTTCCTATTGGTACTGTCATTTGTGAAATCGCGGACGGTGGAGGAGTGGTTGCACCAGCTCCAACCGCTCCGGCTAAACAAAGTTCAGCGCCAGTTGCTGCACCTGCCTCCGCAGCACCTGCTCCTAAGCCTGCCGCTACAGGTGGAGTGAAAGAAATGAAAGTTCCTGCTGTCGGAGAATCCATAACTGAAGTGACCATTTCTACCTGGCTGAAAAAGGATGGAGATCTTGTAAAGCTTGATGAGATCATTGCAGAAGTAGAATCCGACAAGGCAACATTTGAATTGCCTGCTGAAGCTAACGGTATATTAAGGATTGTGGCGAAAGAGAAAACAACTCTTCCGATCGGCGGATTGATTTGTAAAATTGAAATCACTGAAGGTGCGGCGGCACCCATTGCAGCTTCAACAACTCCTGTCGTAAATAATCAGGCTGCAACTTCCGGTGATAGTTATGCGAAGGGTTACCCTTCTCCTGCTGCCGCCAAGATTTTGGATGAAAAAGGAATTGCAACTACAGGCGTCTCTGGTACCGGAGTAGGTGGAAGGATCACAAAGGATGATGCTGCGAAAGTACAATCCGCACCTGCAAAAGAAAGTAAACCTGCACCTGTGCTGACTGCTCCTGTAATAGCGTCAGGCGTTTCAAGAGCTGAGCGCAGGGAGAAGATGACCTCTTTACGTAAGACGATCGCTAAAAGATTAGTAGCTGTAAAGAATGAAACTGCGATGCTTACTACCTTCAATGAAGTGGACATGAAACCAGTAATGGATTTGAGAAGTGGCTATAAAGATAAATTCAAAGAGAAGTACGGCGTTGGACTTGGTTTCATGTCATTCTTCACCAAAGCCATTTGCGTTGCACTTAAAGAATTTCCCGCTGTTAACGCCTCGATCGATAAGGATGAAATAGTATTCCATGATTATTGTGATGTTTCAATAGCAGTATCTACTCCGCGAGGACTTGTAGTTCCTGTGATCCGCAATGCGGAGGCTCTTACAATGGCGCAAATTGAAAGTGAAGTAGTTCGCCTTGCAACAAAAGGTCGTGATGGAAAACTTTCCATTGAGGAGATGACTGGTGGGACATTCTCCATCACGAATGGTGGAGTATTTGGTTCAATGATGTCAACTCCAATTATTAATCCTCCTCAATCGGCAATCCTTGGCATGCATAATATTGTTGAACGTCCGGTTGTAAAAAATGGTCAGGTAGTTGTTCGTCCGATCATGTACATCGCATTGTCATACGATCACAGGGTGATTGATGGACGTGAGTCGGTGAGTTTCCTGGTAAGAGTGAAAGAAATGTTGGAAGATCCTGGCAGATTGATATTGGGAGTTTAGTAGGTAACGGACTCATTCAAAAAGAAGAATAAGCATTAAATTTTATGCAATACAACGTCACTGTTATCGGATCAGGTCCCGGAGGGTACGTAGCGGCCATACGCTGCGCGCAACTTGGTTTTAAAACTGCCATCATCGAAAAGTATAATACCTTGGGGGGCACTTGCCTGAATGTAGGATGCATTCCATCCAAAGCATTGCTTGATTCCTCCGAACATTTCTATAATGCCGGTCATACTTTTAAAGAACATGGTATTGATATATCTGAGCCGAAAGTCAATTTCACTCAGATGATTAACCGCAAGGCAGGCGTTGTGAAATCCAATGTAGATGGTATAGCGTTCTTGATGAAGAAGAACAAGATAGACGTTTATACGGGCGTTGGTTCATTTGTAGATAAAAACACAATCAAGATTACTGCGGGTGACGGCAAAGAGACTACAATCACTACAGATAATGTAATTATCGCTACGGGTTCAAAACCAACCGCTCTTCCCTTTGCTCCATTCGATAAGAAGAGAATCATTTCAAGTACGGAGGCATTGGAATTAAAAGAAGTTCCGAAGCATCTCATCATTGTAGGTGGCGGAGTAATTGGAATGGAGTTGGGTTCGGTGTACGCCCGCATTGGTTCCAAGGTATCCGTTGTGGAGTTTCTGGATAGCCTTATCCCAACCATGGATGGAACAATGGGCAAAGAACTTTTGAAATCCACCAAAAAGCTTGGAATGGACTTTTATCTTGGTCATAAGGTAACGGCTGTTGAGAATAAAGGAACAGAAGTTGTTCTTAAAGCTGAGCCTA
This sequence comes from Cyclobacteriaceae bacterium, assembly GCA_025363495.1. GTDB lineage: Bacteria > Bacteroidota > Bacteroidia > Cytophagales > Cyclobacteriaceae > ELB16-189. The sequence goes on from JANYDR010000066.1 coordinate 2,517, forward strand.
AAGCGGGCGGTGCTGCTATTGAATTGAAGGGAGATTATTGTTTGGTAAGTGTTGGCAGAAGGCCTTATACCGATGGACTTGGACTGGACAAGGTGGGGATTGAAACAGTGAAAGGGCAGATCCAGGTAAACGATCATCTGCAAACCAAAGTGCCAAATATCTATGCTATAGGAGATGTCGTGCGTGGTGCGATGCTTGCGCATAAAGCGGAAGAAGAAGGAACAATGGTGGCCGAAGAACTGGCGGGACAGAAACCGCATATTAATTATTTATTGATTCCAGGTGTAGTGTATACGTGGCCCGAAGTGGCAAGTGTAGGTTATACGGAAGAACAATTGAAGACTGACGGAAAGGCCTATAAAGTTGGAAGCTTTCCTTATAAAGCACTCGGACGCGCACGCGCCAGCATGGATCTTGATGGTCTTGTAAAAATTCTTGCTGATAAGAACACAGATGAAATTCTGGGTGTGCACATCATTGGCGCGCGCGCTGCTGATATGATAGCGGCAGGAGTGGTAGCAATGGAGTTCAGAGCTTCAGCAGAAGATGTTTCAAGGATGTCGACAGCCCATCCGACCTATATGGAGGCGGTGAGAGAAGCATGTCTTGCGGCTACAGCAAACAGACCGATACATATCTGAGGTTATAGTGCACGACTTGTGAGCCTGGTTGAATAATTTGAAGTGAGAACGCTCATAATTTTTATTTTATACTTTCTGATGTTTTGTTTCACCTTGGGTGCGCAAGATCGATCAGACATTAAGTATGTCCGTTTCATTAATCTTGATAGATCATTAATCGGCAAACCTGTTCAGTTGGATTTTTATAACAGGTCTTTCCGTGGATTAAAGCTTGATACAGTAACAATAGTCCTTGATAAGATTCCTATAAGATTTTTGGAACATAGGAATGATGGTGGAAGCATCAACTTGTTTTCGTCGCAGTTCCTGGAGTCAATTGATTCATTGAATCAGCAAAGATCGAGGATCATTAAATTCAAAATAGACAGAATCACCGAGGACTCTATTTTAGTCACATGCTATCTTAAATTTTATGATGTCAATAATGTTTTGATCGATAAAATAAAAGAGATGAAAACGTGGTTTGAAAAGAAGATGATAATTGAGATACTGGTGAAGCAGTAAATACTTTTTCGTTTTTGATTTCTACAAAATAATGTAGAATGTCCGACGCCGAATAGCAAATGTCGAAGTTGGATTCAATTCTAAATAATTTGGATTTCTATATAAACCTACTCACTTTCTTTGCTGTGATAATCTCGGTATTCATTCCGGCCCAATGAAGATTCCCATTATAACGACCGTGTTCCATTTTCAGGCATCGGTCCATTACTACCAACAAACCGTTTTGTAATGCGAGCTCGGCGGCTTCGCGGTTAACAATACCTAATTGCATCCACACAGCTTTGGCTTTTATTGCGATTGCTTCTTTTACAATGTTAACGCATTCTTCAGGACGGCGAAAGATATCGACGACATCCACCGGCGCAGGGATGGATGCTAAATCAGAATAACATTTCTCTCCAAGAATTTCCTGCTTAAGGGGATTCACTGGTATAATGGTATATCGTTCCGATTTGAGATACGATCCCACAAAATTGCTGGCGCGTTCTTTCTTGTCTGAAAGTCCAACGATAGCGATCGTCCTGGATCCGTTGAGGATCTTGCGAATGATATCAGAATTTTGAAATTTATTTCTCTCGTCGGCGCTTAAGCGCGTGTTCATCGAGATATCGCATGAAAGGCTTGTTCCAAGTCCCATAGTAAATCTTCAGTTGTTTCTAATCCAATGGATAATCGTATAAGTTCAGGCTTGACATTCGCCCGTTGTAGTTCTAGATCTGAAAGCTGCTGATGTGTGGTCGAGGCTGGATGTATCACCATGCTTTTGCAGTCACCGAGATTAGCTACATGAGAGAACAATTCAAGATTTTCTATAAACTTCTTGCCGGCTTCACGCGCACTATTATTGCCTGTTTTTAAACCAAAAGCGAAAACAGAGCCAGCACCTTTTGATAAATATTTTTTTGTCCGTTCATAATGTGGATGATCAGGAAGTCCTGGATAATTTACCCAGTCAACCATGGGGTGATCCACAAGGAATTTCGCTACGTTCAATGCATTGGATACATGTCTCTCCATTCTGAGGGAAAGTGTTTCGAGTCCCTGAATCAATAAAAATGAATTGAAAGGAGATATGGATGCCCCGGTATCGCGAAGGGTTTCGCATCTGGCTTTCATTAGAAAACCGTAGTGACCAAAGGTTTCAAAGAAATTGAGATTATGATATGGAATCGATGGAGATGAGATCGCTGGATAATTGCTGAAATCAAATTTTCCAGAGTCAACGATAACGCCCGCGATAGAAGTTCCATGTCCATTCAAGAATTTTGTTGCTGAGTGCAAAACAATATCGGCACCCCATTCAAGCGGCCTGCACAGATAAGGTGATGCGAGTGTATTGTCAATTACAAGCGGAATTGAATTTGCCTTCGCTAACGCAGAAACGCCTTCAAAGTCGAATACACTTCCCTGGGGATTGCCAATAGTTTCACCATAAAGAAGTCTGGTTTTTGGTGTAATTGCTTTTTCCCAATGCTTTATATCAGTTGGGTCAACGAAAATAACTTTAATAGATAGTTTTTTAAATGTGTGCTCGAACTGAGTATAGGTGCCTCCATACAAATGTGATGATGCGACGAATTCATCTCCCGGATTCATAAGCGTCATCATCGTGATAAGTTGAGCGGCTTGTCCACTAGCGGTCGCCAATGCACCTGTTCCTCCCTCCAGTGAGGCAATTCTTTCTTCAAATACTGCAGTAGTTGGATTGCTGATACGGGTGTAAATATTTCCGTATTGCTTTAATTCAAAAAGAGAAGCTGCATACTCAGGACTATCAAACACATAACCTGCAGTTTGAAAAATAGGTACTGCCCGTGATCCTGAATAAGAATCAGGAATATGACCCGCGTGAAGCATACGTGTTTCAAAACCAAATTTTCTTTTCTCCGACATGACTTGGAATTTTATATAAAGGAAGCAACGACAGGCTCAAAAACAAATTGTTTTTTGATGACTAGAGCAATCTTGAAATAATGTAAGCCCTGAATAACAATGCAGCTACTAATGGTAATAAATAAATATGCAATTGTTGTGGAAGGAAAAACCAGCTCAGCACTAATAACACGCAGATTAGAACTACCACTGAAAAGTATTTTCGTAGAAAATTAGCTGACCTCTCTCTATAAATTGCCAACACAAACAGATTCGTTGGTAATGCCCACAGAATGTTAAAATTTTTTGCTGCTGCCTGATGATCTGTAGCGGTCCAAAGTGCTATCAGGAGAAGACCAACAATACCAGTGACACCAAACAAAACAATATCAAACCACTTGGATATTTTCTTTCTCCGCAGATCATAAATTGTCAGTGCCAGGGTGATTGCCAGGAATCCTCCAAATGCCAACCAGGGATGAATAAGACTCTTTGGAATAATCTGTGGTTGTGGAGGATTGTATGGGAATGTTGACTTTACTATGGGTATCCATTCACCGTTTTGAAGAATACTGGCGTGATCAAAACCTGATTCAAGGTAATCAGGTAGAAACATATATTCATAAGGAGTGGCTTTCTTGTCCATGGGTAAGCCAAGGCAAATATCTATGCCAAGATCGCCCCAAGGTTGTTGTTTTAAATAGAGATCTGTAAGCTGGCGAATAGTGTAATCCGTTGTAATGTGCGAACTGTCAAATTTTATCGAATCACCAAATACTTCGGCAAAAACATCACGCACCTTGCTTGAGCAATTGTTATAAAAATAATCATATCGATAGGTTTGATTTTCTGGAAGAGCGTTTTGTTCGAGATAATTAAATATGGCTTGTGTTTGTGACGGTGAAAGATTGAGCCTTTGTTCATGTACCAACCTTCCGTCGCCGAGATAGGCGTTGAGAAAGTCCGAGAAATTATATACTCCTAATTTGAAAAGTAAAAGTCCCTTGGTATAGTTGAAATAGAAATTGGGCTGATTAAAATCAAACACACCGTAGTTGTAAGCATAGTCGATTCCATTCAGTGGATCGTAAACACGAATAGCACTGTGCCCGAAGGCAAGGAAAACCTCTTCTTGTCCTGGTCCACAGGTAATGATTGCTACTTTGGCAATTGGTGAAAGTTGGGTTGTTTGGCTCTTGGCGCCAAGGCTTGCAAACACGAAGATCAGCAGCAGTGCATTTTTCATCCTGTTAAGGCTTTTCTTTCAGATATATTATGGGGAAAGATAAAGACAATTCCTGAAGTGCGCGTACTTTTGAATGGATGGCAAGCACGTTTCGGGACCAATTAAATATTCTTTCAGGATTGACATCTGAGCGAACATGGAATGCAACCCGGGTTTGGTCGAGTTATATGACTTCCCGAATGTCGGGGAAAGTGTCGCATAAAGGATTTCCGATCAGTATCTCGATTGAGCCAACTACTTCGTGTAATCTCCGTTGCCCGGAATGCCCCAGCGGCTTGCGCTCATTTACCCGGCCGACCGGAATGCTAAAAGATGATTTGTTTAAAAATGTAATTGATCAACTTTCCTCAACACTTTCCTACCTGACATTTTATTTTCAGGGAGAGCCATATCTTAATCCAAAATTCCTGGAGATGGTGCAATATGCTTCCGGAAAAGGGATTTATACAGCAACGTCCACCAATGCCCATTATCTGGATGAAGAAAATGCGAGAAAAACAATTGCTTCCGGACTTGACCGGTTAATAATTTCTATTGATGGCACGGAACAAGAGACGTATCAATCCTACCGGGTAGGAGGCAAGCTCGAAAAGGTGATTGAAGGCACAAAAAATATTTTGCGACTGAGAAAGGAAATGAAATCAAGGACACCTCATGTTGTATTTCAGTTTCTGGTGGTACGCCCAAATGAACACCAGGTTCCTGAGGTGTATGCATTGGCCAATGAATTGGGTGTTGATCGGGTCGCATTAAAGACAGCCCAGATCTATGATTATAAAAATGGCTCTGATCTTATTCCGACGCTGGATAAATATTCAAGGTATCGACACGAGGCAAATGGACTCTTCTCCATTAAAAATGAATTATTGAATCATTGTTGGAAGATGTGGCACAGTTGTGTGATCACCTGGGACGGTAAAGTAGTTCCGTGCTGTTTTGATAAAGATGCGCATCATATAATGGGAGATCTTTCGAATCAGTCATTTGAAGAAATCTGGAAGGGAGAAGCTTATAATGAATTCAGGGCCTCACTGCTTCGTTCAAGAAGTGAGATTGAGATGTGTAAAAATTGTACAGAGGGCACGAAAGTGTGGGCTTAGAATTCTCAGTAAACCATCTTGAAAGAAATATTATGCAAAGTGCGTTACGCAGAATGTATATTTTTTCCCACGGATGACACGGATTTTCTCGGATAATACAGAATGCACTTAGTTATAAACAAAACTTATTGATGATAGCTTTGCTTCATCAAATACGTGAAGATCCGTGTCATCTGTTGAAAAGTTCTGGCGAAAGCAATGACGAAGTCATTAATCAATCTCGCTGAGATCGGTGGAAAACCAACTAGATGCAATAAAATATAACTTGATAAAGTAGGACTATTGTTTTGATTGGATCGCTTTCTCAATCTTCGCCAGATCAATAGCACCGCATTTTCCGCAACCTGAAGAGCAGGCATTTTTAGCCTGGAAGCTCTTGTAAATGAGATTTCCAACGTAGCCAAGTGCTACTAAGAAAATAAGTCCGATAACAATTTCCTGGATCACGGTGTAAAAGTAACAATACCACTACAAAACACCTATGCGGTGTGAATAATTCAATGTTCATGATTGGACAGAGCATGTCAGATCCGTACACCAAATTTCCTCAAAAACGGCCTTGAAAAGCTGGATTCAAATAAAACATGAATGGCCTCATTATTGGCAATTGTGCACGAAACTTTTATAGATTGAGATTCATCAAATAGAATATGCTAAAAAATTATTTCAAAACAGCCCTTCGCAGTTTGTGGCGCGAAAAAGGTAACACGGGTATCAATCTGGCCGGCTTAACCCTTGGCATCACATCCAGTCTTATTCTTTTTCTGATGATCCGGCATATGTCGAGCTACGATAATTATCATTCGAAGCGCGACCGTATTTATCGGGTGGTAACAGAATCTGATGGTAACAATGGGAAAAATCACACCTCAGGAGTTCCTGCCATCCTACAGGTAGCATTTCGGAATGATTTTCCGGAGGCCGAAGAGGTAACGTTTACATCGTATGAGAATCGTGGGTTGGTAACCCTTCCCCAGCTTGTTGGTGAGCCAAAAAAGTATGAAGAAGAGCACAGCATTGTTTACGCTCAGCAAAATTATTTTAAAATCTTCGATCGGAAAATTTTGAGAGGTGATGCAACGAAAGCTTTAGATGAACCAAATGCCGCAGTCATTTCGGAAAAACTTGCTTTGAAATATTTTGGTGGGAAAGATGCTCTTGGTGAGGTTTTAAAATTTAACAACAAGGAATATAAGATATCATCGGTCATGGAAGATTTTCCATCCAATACAGATTTTCCGTTTGATCTTATGTTGTCTTATGTGACTATTCAGAAGGAACGCGAAGAGGGAGCATGGCATAGCATATGGAGTGATGAAAATTGCTATTTTTTATTAAGAGAGGGAGAGAGTATTTCCAATATTGAGCGACGGATGCCCGATTTCGGAAAGAAGTATCTGGGAGAAGATGCCGTGCGCGAAGCTTTTAGTGTTCAGCCGTTTGGTGAAATTCATTTTGATGACCGATATGGAAATTACAATTACAATACCATAAGTCGTGGGATGCTCTCAATCTTAGGTGTGATTGCTATTTTTCTTATTGTAACGGCCTGTATCAACTTTATCAACCTTTCGACAGCAGAAGCAATTAAGCGTTCTAAAGAAGTAGGAATAAGAAAATCGTTAGGAAGCACACGACGTCAGTTGATTGCACAGTTCCTGGGGGAATCTGCATTAGTGACACTTCTTGCTATGTTTATGGCTCTGGTACTTACATACGTAGCACTTACTTTTCTAAATCCTTTTCTAAATCTCTCACTCTCTTTGAATTTTCTTTCCGATACCGGTCTCTGGATTTTTATAGTTGGAATTTCAGTGGTTGTTGCTGGACTTTCCGGACTATACCCATCATTTGTTGTTTCAGGTTTTAATCCTGTGACAGCACTTAAGAATACAATGGGAAATAGAAACTCTTCAGGATTTAACCTTCGAAGAGCATTGGTCGTTGTTCAATTTTCCATTTCTCAATTTTTCATAATTGGAACGATCGTATTGATAAGTCAGATGAATTACTTTCAAAAGAAGGACCTGGGTTTTAATAAAGATGCAATTCTTACTGTACCAATACCAGTCCGGGAATCTCCTTCCGATGACGGATCTGGTAAGATGAGGACATTGCGGGAGGAGATTTCAGGAATCAGCGGCGTAGAGTTGGCCAGCCTTAGCAATACACCACCATCCTCTGGCTCAGTGAGTGGAACAAGTTTTAAAATTGAAGGGAATGAAAAGGATTTTGAAACTCAGGTGAAATTGATCGACGGAAACTACCTGAGTCTTTATGGACTAAAATTAGCCGCCGGAGATAACGTTCAGGACCTTGACACAGCGCAGGGATTTTTAGTGAATGAAAAACTCGCCACGATGGTTGGATATAAAAATCCACAGGAGATCATTGGAAAGAAAATTAAATTATGGAGAAAGGATTTACCGGTAGTGGGTGTAGTGAAAGACTTTCACACGATGTCACTTCATCAACCCATAGAAGCGACAGCACTGTTCAACAGACTCAATAATTTCCGTCGGCTTTCCATTAAAATCAATCCGATAGAAATGCAAGGCACCATTAAACAGATCCAGCAAAAATGGGAAGCATCCTATCCCGAATTTATATTCTCGTATGAGTTTCTGGATGATTCGATAAAGGAATTTTATGACAACGAAAGACGTATATCGGTTTTGTTAACACTCTTCACCTCAATGGCTATCTTCATCGGTTGTCTGGGATTATTTGGATTGGCTTCGTTTATGGCCAATCAAAAGACAAAAGAAATTGGTGTTCGAAAAGTATTGGGAGCGTCTGTGGAAAGTATAGTTATGATGTTTTCAAAGGAATATATTAAACTCATTGCAGTAGGCTTTCTACTGGCATCCCCGATGGCCTGGTATGTAATGAATCAATGGCTCAATGGATTTGCTTATAAGATTGAAATCGGTCCCGCGATATTTCTTGCCGGAATCGGACTGACGTTAGTGATTGCGATTATTACCGTTGGATACCGATCATTTAAGGCTGCGGTTATTAATCCAGCGCAGTCGTTGAGGTCAGAATGATTTAAAAGGTCAATAGCTTTCTTCTCAGGCTTAAATATCCTATTTTGAATAGATGTTTAAATCTACAGCCTTATTTTTTGGCGTATTCATTTTTGGACTTGTCATCTACTCATCTGAAAAAAAGAAGGACCCAGGCCTTCTTCATGTCGGTGATATTGAATTTGATCCATCGACGGACAATCCTAATTTTAAGATTTGCGGACGTATTTTTCAATACTATAACTTTGAGAAGGGTAATTTCTCGCTTGATAAGAAACTAATACGTCAACATTTTTTCAGTAAGATCAGGAAAGGCTCGATATATCAAAACGGTTACATCACAATTCGCTTTATAGTGAACTGTGAAGGTGTGACGGATCGTTTTAGGATTTATGAAATTGACAGGAACTGGAAGAAGACAAAATTTGATGACAAACTTAAGAACCAACTTCTAACACTGACGAAAGAATTGAAGGGATGGAAACCAGGTGAATTTCCCGAGTTCAGACAATGGAGCGGCAAATTTGACTTCTATCAATACCTGACATTTAAGATTCGCAATGGAGAATTAATGGATATAACGCCATGAAGAATATTTTTGGAATTATAGCTTTGATATTTTCCTCATTGACCTTCGTTTCTGAAAAGGACAAAGCCGATGGCTGTAAAAGAGCTGAGGAAATGTGGCAGCATGAAGAACGTCTTGAACAAGGATCGCCACAGTCTTTGAGTAATCTTGACAGTATCATAACAATTTGTCCTGGCTTTGCGAAAGCCTGGAGAGAAAGAGGTGTTGCCTATTTAAAGCGTGGGGATTTCGGTGCCTGGGGACCTTACATCAATAAGGCAGTAGAGCTGGAGCCCACAATATATTTACCAATTCGGGGTTGGTGCCGGTTTAGCTTTCTTCGTGATTATGAAGGCACAATTGCTGATTTAACAAAACTCGATACGTTAGTTGGTTTTCACACAATCTATGCCAGTGACTTTAATATTTACCTTATTATTGGAGAATCATATGCTGCCTTGGGTGAATATGATAAAGCATTAATTTATTATAACAAGGATATTGATAATACGATAAAAGAAAGTGGAGATAGTTGGGTAGGATTATATGATTATCTCTATCGTGGTATCTTAAAATATAAGATTGGCGATTTCACGGGTGCTCTAGCCGACTTAGATAATGAGATGAAAAAATATGAATCACTGGCCGACTCTTATTACTTTAAAGGATTGATCTATGCAAAGCTTGGCAAACGTTCTGAAAGTAAAGAGCAGTTTCTAAAAGCCCGTGAATTAATTAACGGGAAAGGATTCAAACACAAAGACCCGTATTGTGAGGTTCAGGAGGAAATTTATGCTTCAGATGTTGAGGAGCACTTGCGAGACTAAATTAAAGACTTGCTCACTCGAGTTTTATTATAACCTCATTTGAGCAAAATCGGGATGGTCGGGATTAACAATTAGCTCTTGCCGTTGCGGATGGATGAGCACGTCCATGTCTTCAAGAGGAATAGCTCCGGGCAAGGGCTCTGCATCTCCGGGCAATACGATAGCTCGGCAAGTAGTTTGCCGGTTCTTAAAACGCAATTCAACAGGGGCCACCATATCATACTCTGCAATTACCCCATTTGCTAATTGGTATTTTCGCCTCTCAACAACCGGTAACTGAAGATGCTCCTGAATATTTTCATTAATGGCCAACATATAACTACCGGAGTCGACCAAGGCAGTGATATGCATTCTCTTTACCTCTTCGAGGCCGATGACATTTCTCCGTACTAAAGCCAGGTCATCCCCATTGATTATTTCAACCTCAGCATATATAAGTCCCATAAAATCTATTTTTATTAAAGCTACAATTTTTATGAGAAGACTTGGGATTGGTTCAGTCAGGTAAACATGACTAATTTTATCACTTTAAATTAACCTTTTAGCCAACAATCAGTTTCATTCCAGGTTCCAATCGGTTGCTTTTTAGCTTGTTTAGGCTTTTAATTTTCTCAATGGTAATTCCCTGAAACTTCTTTGAGATATCCCAAAGTGTATCTCCCGGCTGAACTATATAAGTCTTATCATTCGGTAATATTGCAGTAGCTGTAGTTTGGGTCGATTTAGATAGCGTCTGAATTACTTTTCGGGAAGGAGCTATCCAAATATTTAAGCGTTGACCGGTACGAATCATATTTCCCCGGATATTATTCCACTTCCGAAGATCCTCAACACGCACGCGGTGTCGTTGAGCAATAGAACCCAAAACATCTCCATAATTCACCCGATATATAATTAACTCGCGGCCTGCTGTATTACCAGAGGTGTTCTTCGCCAGCATTTCAATTTCCTTGCGTCCTACTTTTGAAGCAGAGTCGAGTATATGTAACCGGTCTTTCTCCAATTCAATTTTTGCCGCAAGGGGCAAACGGATTGTGTAGGGTTTCCCAGTTTCCGGAATCGCGTTATGTCGTATAGAAGGATTCAATAGTAACAAATCTTCTGTGCATGTGCCTGTGAGCTTGGCAAACGTGTCGAAGTGAAGAAATTTGGTCACTGTAAGCGTATCATGCTCGATGGGTAGCTCAAGAGCGGTTTCAATCATGTTATGCTCTTCTGCATAATTCATTGCGTATATAATTGCAACGAACTGAGGTACATAAGAACGCGTTTCACGTGGCAAATACTTATAGACTTCCCAGAAAGTCTTTTTATTTCCGGATCTGCGAATAGCGCGTCTTACTGTGCCGGGTCCTGAGTTATAAGCCGCCAATGCCAAATCCCAATTATGGAACATTGAATACAACTGACTTAGATATCTACAAGCTGCTTCTGTCGATTTTTCAGGATCCATGCGGTCATCGAAATACCAATCGTTGTGCAGGTCGAAGTATCTGCCTGTAAATGCCATGAACTGCCACAGTCCGACCGCACTTGCACGCGATATCGCTCTGGGATTCAATCCAGATTCAATAATTGACAGATACTTTAGTTCTTCAGGGAGGTTGTATTTCGTGAGATACTTTTCAAATAATGGAAAGTAAAGATCTTTTCTACGAAGCATCAGGCGAGTGTATTCACGGTTTCGGATGGTGAAATAATTAATAAAACCGTGTATGTTACTGTTATAAGGAAGTGCAATTGTCTGCTGAATGCAAGCCAATCGGTCCGCTACCAGTTCAGGTGTTTCTTCTGCAGGAATATATTCGTAATCCATTGGCAGGGGAAACATCATTTGACCAGCGAGAGTATCGATGGCCAGAATTTCGGACTCAACATCTTCTGCGATAGAATCAGGCAGGTTCGGGATTTGCGCAGACGCTTTTCCGATTATAAAGACGAACAGATAATATTTTAACCAGCCTCTCATAATAACGTAACGGCGTATCTTTTTAAAAATTATTCTGAACCGTTTCCCAGTGATCTTATTCTTTTGTCAGCAGTTTTGCGAACTGCATCAATTTAGATTCTTCGAAATCATCAGCCATAGCCTGAAGTCCAATAGGTAAACCTTGCTTGTCTTTCCCGTAAGGAAAAGAAATACCCGGTACGCCTGCTACATTTGCCTGCACGGAAAACAAGTCTGCCAGATACATTTCCAATGGATTGCTCGTATGTTCGCCTAACTTAAATGCTGTTGTAGGAGCGGTGGGCATCAGCATGAAATCAAAGCGTTGAAAAATCTCTTTTGTCTTCTCCCGAATTACCCGTCTTACCTTTTGGGCTTTTGTGTAATAGGCATCGTAGTAACTTGAGCTCAGTACAAAGGTCCCAAGTAAAATTCTTCGTTGAACTTCTTTACCAAAGCCTTCGCTGCGGGTCTTTTTATAAAGGGATTGCAAGTCATTTGTTTTCGGACTTCGGTAACCATATCTGACACCGTCAAAGCGTGATAAATTGGAGCTTGCTTCAGCAGTTGCGAGAATGTAATAAGTGGGTAGCGTGTATTTGAGTAATGGAAAGTCGATTGCTTCTACCGTGTGGCCATCTTTTTTTAGTTGGGCAATGGCATCTTGCATGGACTCTTTTATTTCTCCCTGCAAGGCCTCTGATTCAATTGTATCGCGAAGGTATGCGACCTTAAATTTTTTTGACTGCTCTAATTCGACAGAATAATTAGGAACGGGTTTTCGCGAAACGGTGCTATCATAATCATCGGCGCCGGCTATGACGCTCAATACGAGAGCGATGTCCTCCACGCTTTTTGAAAGTACTCCAATACAGTCAAAGGATGATCCGTAAGCGACAAGCCCGTGACGGGATATTCTTGAATAAGTAGGTTTTAATCCGGTTATACCGCAGAATGCTGCAGGTTGTCTTACAGAGCCACCAGTGTCGGAGCCCAATGACACCTGACACATATCAGCAGCTACGGCTACGGCAGAACCACCTGACGATCCGCCTGGTACGCAAGTAGGATCAATGGAATTTAAAACCGGACCAAATGCGGAATTTTCATTGGATGAACCCATGGCAAATTCATCACAGTTCTGACGTCCGATGATGATTGCATCTTCATCCAACAAGCGTTGTACTGCGGTTGCGGTGAATTGAGAAACAAAGCCATCAAGGATTTTACTGCCGGCCTGGAGAGGATGTTCTTTATAACAAAGAACATCCTTTAAGCCAACGACCATACCTGCCAGTTTCCCGGCAGTACCGTCTTTAATTTTTCTGTCGATTTCAGAGGCCCTGTTGAGAGCTTCATCTTCGTAGACGCTTAAGAAAGCATTCAGATGTGACTGTTCACGTATGTTAGAAAGATGAAACAGTACCCGGTCGACACAAGAGACAGTGCCAGTGCGAAGGTTGCTCTGAATTTTTAAAAAGCTAGAATGGTTTTTCAATGTTTACTTGCCGTCATCGAGCCGGCCGGTTTTTTCACCAGCATCCTCAACTTCTTTCTTAACATCGCTCACAGCGTCTTTGAATTCGCGTACTCCTTTGCCAAGACCCTTCATAAATTCAGGAATTTTCTTTGCACCGAAAAACACCAAAACTACTATGCCGATCAACAACATCTCGTTGAAACCAACGCCACCTAAAAACAAAAGGATCGCTTTCATAATTTTTATCTTTTATAACCTCAAAATTAGCCTAAAATTTTGAATTTCTTCCACCATTCATGGAAGTGATCGATTGAGGTTTAACAGGCTTAAAATCAGTCTTTTAGCCATGCCTGGGGATCCAGGGCTAGCGTATTCTTACGGATTTGAAACCGGAGCTCTGAAATACCCTCGCTGTTGACCAACATCTTGCCAATCTCCTGGTTGGTCACGACTTTTTGCCCTTTTTTAACAGTCACGTCTTTCAAACCGGAATACACCGTGAAATATTCGCCATGACTAACGATTACAGTGTTACCCAATGTTGGAATAAAAGCAACGGCCCTCACTTCTCCTGTGAAAATAGTTTTCACTTTTTCACCTTGTGCCGTCTGGATATTGATGCCATCATTTTGCAGAATAATTCCCTTTAGCACGGGATGATTCTGCCGGCCAAATTTCTGCGATATAAATCCAGCAGCAGGCCACGGGAAATTGCTTTTGTTTTCTTCGAATGAATTCGAAAGTGCCACTACATTCTCTGTGACTTTAATAGTTTCCTTTGTTTTATTGTTTTTTGCAGCCGCCGCTTCTCTTTCTTTTGCCTCCCTGGCTTCCCGTGCAGCCCTTTCCATTTCTTCGCGAATAATATCATTGATAACTTTATCAAGCTTCGCAACGGCTTTCTTTGTTTCTTCAAGATCTGCCTTCAGTCGCTTTTCTTCTTTTGTCAGTGACCTCACAATTACATTTTGCTTTTGCTTCAGTCCATCGAGATTGTTCTTCTCGGAGACTTCTTCACTCAGGAGTTTATTCTTATCATCTTTTTTTCCTTCGATAATCAACACTTGTTCTGCCAATTGCTCCTGAACTTTCTTTATGACGGCGGCCTGTTCCTTTCGGGCTGCGCTGTATTGTTCCATATATTTCATTCGCATGGTCAACTGATCAAATGTGGAAGAAGAAAACAAGAACATCAATTTGGAAATACCTCCGGTTGTCTTTTGTGCTGAAAAGACCATGGTGGCATATTCTTGTTTAAGGCGTGAGAGGTCAGTCTGAAGTGCTCGTAATATTTCGTTGTTCTCGCTAATATCCATGTCCATGAGTTCAACTTCAGACTGGACGGAAAGAATAAGTGCTTCCTGCTGACGAATTCGTTGCGTAAGGGCAGACAATTCGCCTAACGAGGTGCTTTTCTGTTGAGCTGTCTCTTTTAGAATTTTTTCTGTTTCCTTGATCTTATCAAGGTTTTGCTGCTTTTCCTTTTGAAGTTGCGCCTTATTTCGCTGGGCACTGGTGCTGGCGGCCAGAAAAACAAAAAATAGAAAGAAACAGATACGATAATTACCTGCGATCATATTTCCGTGGGATATTGAACGGAAACTTTAATTCCTTATCGCCAACCTCTGCTTTATTGTATTCAAGAGTAATGGAAGTGTTTAAAAGGCCTTTCGCTGTTTTATATATAATATTTACCGCACCATTGAAAGGAAATATTTTATCACCCACAGGTTGAAAATTGGAATAGTTCATCATAATTGAATTATTCGTGTCGGCCTCTTTCATTTCCACTTTTTCAAGCTTTCTGCTGGCCGCGTTGATATAGTTCTTAACGCTGACAGTGCCACGTTGTTGTTCCAATAAATTAAAACTTGGCCCCTGGTTAATTATGTCATCGTTCGAACGAGTAGAGATCAGGTTACCCAGAATAGCCGATTGGATAGTATAGTAGTTTACCTCAAAGTTAAAGCGGGTTGAAAGTTCCTTATAATTAAAAACATAGTATTCTTTATCGAGGTTGCTTACAATTGTTACCGAATCTTTGTTGATGAGAGCCTTGCCTCCCTGTACTCCGATCACTGAGAAAGTCATCCAGATAACGCTGTCTTTTCGGATGCGGATGTTGGCCTTTACCTCGCGTTCCTTACTATCATCCTTAAAAACCATTCTTGCTTTGCCATGAAAATATTCAAAGTCTATCTCTTGAATTTCGAGCGTTGGCGGAGGTGGTGGTATAGTTGGTACTATTTTTTTACTACAGGAAAGCAGTAGGGTAGTAAGTGCCAGGATAAAAAGCGCCGTATATTTCATGAAGGCGCTAAGGTAAGGCTTGGAAGTAAAAAAAATAATAGTGCTCCTAAATTCAGTTAATAAAGCCTCCGATTGGCGATTTTTTTGTCAATAATGTCGTGTTGAGAGGTAAGAGACCTTGCTTTTTCCCATTGTCTCACAGCACCATCTACGTCGCCCAGCTGGAATAGAATGTCTCCGTAATGCTCAAAAAGGGTGGAAGAAACGCTCGGCTGACTGATTGCGCGCTCGATTATTTTCCTGGCATCTTTGTATTTCTCCCTTGTGTAAAGCACCCATGCATAGGTATCCAGAAATGAGGAACTCGTTGGTTTAAGTTTTGTAGCAAGCGCCGCCATTTTTTCTGCTTTCTCCAGATTTTCTTTTCGCAAAGCGAGATAGTAGCTGTAATTATTTAGAACAAAGTCATTATTAGGATTGAATGCCAGGGCGTCCTCATATGCCTTATCTGATTTAGCATATTCCTTTGTTCCATTATAAGCATCTCCCAACATACCATTAATGTCATTGATCAAAGCAGGGTTGCCCGTCGAAAGCCTTTTGGCTTGCTCAAGTGAATAGGCTGCTTCGCGATAATGTCCTAGGCGCATGTGACCATATCCATTAAAATAATGAAGAATGGCCTGATTGGGAAAGATTTCAAGGGCTTGCTCAGAATGAAAGATCAGGCTGTCAAATCTATTGCCTTGTGATTCCAGCGACAATAGGTTTTGCCAAACTTCAAAACTTGCGGAACCATGCTGTACGGCATCCAGGTATTCATGTTCAGCATCGGCATTACGTTTTAATGCCATATACATATCTCCACCCACCATGTGCACGCTTGGATCATCAGGGTAATCCTTCTTGAGCAATTCAAAAAGTTCTGTGGTAAAAGAGTCAAGATCAGGATCAGTAATATTTTTAGTTCGGTTTTGAGCGATTTGTGTGCTGTAAGTTCCAACCACGATCACTTTTGAACTTACATCTATAGATTGATCCAGGAATGCTGCTTTTAGGATCTCACGGGCCTTTTTTTCCTGACCACTTCCACGGTAAAGTCCTGCCAGTAAAATTTTAACCGGGCCAGCTTCAGGATGGGTTACTAAAAAATTCTCTATTACTTCAATTGCTTTTTTCTGCTGGCCTTTTTGTCCCAGCGTTTCAGCAAAGCTCATTACATATCGTTCATTGTCCGGGAAGGCAGTTAATAATTTTTTCCCTTCCTCAAGGGCCTCATTTACTTTTCCCTGATCAAGATAGATCTTTTGTTTTTGCAGGGAAGAGACTTCATTAATTCCAAGGAGGTCTTCAGCACGATTATATACTTTTATGGCTTCATCTGATTTTTTATCATATTGATATATGGCGGCGAGCTCGTATAAGTATTCGTCAGTACCTTTCACTTCCTTGATCATTGTTTCCAATGATTGCTCCGCTTTTTGAAAATTGTTCAGGCCTGTATAAATGGCGGACGCGAGCAAATAGAAATATTTATTTTTTTTATCGAGCTTAATTGCATTCTCTATGCTGATAGCAGCTCGCTCCAGGTCATCCTCTTTATTGCTTTTTGAAAGTATCTCTGCGGTTTTGTAATGGACGGTGGGATTCTCGGGGTTTAATTCAATTACGCGCTGAAAACTTCTGAGAGCCTTTGTGTAATCTTCAAGGATAAAAAATTTTTCTCCTTCCGTGAAAAAGTATTCGGCTTCCCGCAACCTCATGTCGTTCGGTGGAAGATCGGGAGAGGCCTTTCTTCTTTCCCTTTGAGCAAAGGCAGAGGTTGTTGCAATTAAAAGCAACAATGGGGCAATTATTATTATATAATGTATTGATTTTTTCACCGGACTACGCTGTAATCGCCAAGGCTTGCATCTGAAGATTGACTTTCAAAATTAACGAAATTTCCCAACATCGAGTTGTCCAGGCGAGCCCTGTTAATCTGGCAATTCTTTTGAATAATCGAGTTTACTACAGTAGAGTCTTTAATAATGGTATCATCGCCAACAGAAACGAAAGGACCGATGGTAGAGTTTTCAATGATTACACTTTTACCCAAAAATACAGGAGGAACGATAGTAGAATTTATAATTTTTGAGGATGCCGAAGCTAAAGTCTGATCTTTTATAAATCCAAGATAACGTTGATTAGTTTGCACCATGTTGTCTTTGTTTCCACAATCCAGCCATTCAGTTACCTGACCTGGCACAAATCTGGCTCCTTTGCGTTTCATGTTTTCCAAAGCTGTAGTGAATTGATATTCACCCTTTTCTTTAATGTCATTATCCAATAAATATTGCATTTCATTCTTCAAAAATTCGCCGTCTTTAAAGAAATAGATACCAATGATTGCTAAATCGGAGACGAATACGGCCGGTTTCTCGATGAGCTCAATGATAGTTCCGCTCGCATCAAGTTTCACCACGCCAAATTGAGAAGGATCTTTTACTTTTTGTACCCAAATGATTCCGTCTTTGCTCATATCCAGCTTGAAGTCAGCGCGGAAAAGCGTATCTGCAAATGCGACGATTATTTTTCCTTTGAGGATTTCTTTGGCAAACAGAACTGCATGTGAAATTCCTTTCGCTTCTCCCTGGTAGTAAATCTTCCCTTCAGCGCCAACTTCTTTAGCAACAGTTTTGAGATCTTCCTCTACCTGTTTGCCAAAACCTGGGTGAATGATGAAGCCAATGTTTTCAATTTTCTCCGGACATACTTTTGCGATATCTTCTACCAAACGATGAACAATAGGTTTGCCAGCAATAGGAAGAAGAGGCTTGGCAGTGGTGAGAGTATGAGGGCGGAGGCGTTTGCCAAGTCCTGCCATGGGAATGATTATATTCATAACAGTGAATAAGTTTTAGAATTTCAATCAACTGAAGATTGCCAGTATTTTCGCTCGCGCCAGTATACGATCGCAAGAAAAATAGTCATTATTAAAATATGATAGCACGTAAAAATCAATTGTGGTTGGGGCGATAGATTTATCTTGGAAAGAACAAAATAGGTTTCCATCATAAATGGATATGATGTAGCCCCGGATAGCTCCATTAAGATAATAGTAAGAAACAGGTATCCGATTTCAGAAGTAATCTTATATGGAATAGGATAATATTTTTGTCCAAGGATATAGCATGCCACTAACATGCTAAAATAGCATATGAGAGTAGCCCAACTACTTCCCATATAGCCGAGAATAGGAATGAGTAGATAGTTCATCAGCATAGTCAGTACAAGTCCACCCGCAGTAATAAGTGTGCCATAGTAGGTTTTATCTGTGAGCTTGAACCAGGCAGAAAAATTATAATAAATCCCAAGAAACATTACCGCTATCAGTAGAATAGGCACGACACCTAATCCTTCCCAGTAAGCATTGGCAAGAAGGTATTTCAAAATATCCAGATTGACCGTTACGCTGAGAATGATAAAACAACAAAGTATTGTGAAGTAGTGGTTGACTTTCGCAAATAAAAATGGTGAATCCTTATGGGCTGCGTGGGAAAAAAAGAATGGTTCGGCAGCAAATCTAAACGCTTGTACGGCAAGGTTCATTATCACTGAAAAGCGGTAACAGGCTCCGAATACTCCTAATGCATAGTCCGAACTTTTCCCCGGATAGAAATTTTCAGGAAGCCACCACACCAGCATTACCCGTGAAAACATCTCGTTAATCATTCCTGCTAACCCAGTTAACATAATCGGGAATGCATACTTGAACATAGATGAAAATTGTTCTTTGTTCCATGCCGGTCTCCATGAAATAAGTGTTCGCGAGAAAAATAATAAATAAAAAAGGTTAGCAATAAGATTGGCAAGAAGTAGGTAGCCAATACCCATTGATGGTGTATAAATAATCAGCAGAAAATATAGATTTAGTCCGACCTGAATAGCGACATTGATAATTTTAGCGGACGCGAATTGCAGCGCCTTTTTTCTTAGGCGTAGTCGGGCAAATGGAATCGAAACAGAAGCATCAACAAACATGAGAATGGCAAGCCATGCAATAAATTCAGCGTGTCCTGGTACATTGAATTTCTGAGATAGAGGAATTGAAAATAAAAGAATTATTAACGAGAGCGATACGCTTATTATAATTACAAAAGTTTGGGTAATTCTGAAGACCTTTTGTTCGTCAGCGCCCTCCCTTGTCGCAAACCTGAAGTAGGTTGTCTCCATACCGAAGAGGTAAATGACATTTAAGAATGCAACCCATGCATATAAGTTAATGTAAATGCCGTAATCTGCCGGCAGAAAAATACGTGTGTGAAGAATTACTAGAAAGAAATTCAGCATTCTTGGAATAATGCTTCCTAATCCATAAAGTGCCGTTTCTCCTGCAAGAGTTTTTATTTTATTCATGGCACAGATGTGATAGTTGAATAACTTCCATGAATACTTATTCTTAAATTTTAATGTACAACAGGTGTTAATTCCTTTTTTAGATTTGTCAGAATATCCGCTGTCATTTCTTCGAGACCGAACTGATGTTTCCAACCCCAATCAGCGCGTGCGGCAGTATCGTCAATACTTTTTGGCCATGAGTCAGCAATTGCCTGGCGAAAATCCGGTTTATAAGTGATTGAAAAGTCGGGAATGTGCATTTTAATGGTAGAGGCAATTTGCGCCGGACAAAAGCTCATAGAAGATACATTATAACTCGTTCTGACTTTCACTTTTTCGGCAGGCGCTTCCATTAAGTCAATCGTTGCTTTCACGGCATCTTCCATGTACATCATGGGCAGGTAAGTGTCAGCCGCAAGGAAGCACTCGTATTTTTTCTCTTGCAATGCTTTGAAATAAATATCAACAGCATAATCAGTAGTGCCACCTCCGGGAGGAGTCTTCCAGCCTATCAGGCCAGGGTATCGTAAGCTGCGAACATCCACACCATATCGCCTGAAATAATATTCACACCAAAGTTCGCCGGCAAGTTTTGTTATGCCATAAACTGTAGTTGGATCCATGATGGTATCCTGCGGAGTATTTTGTTTAGGAGTTGTTGGTCCAAAAGCTGCAATGGAACTCGGCCAATATACTTTATGAAGTTTCAATTCAAGGGCAG
>JANYDR010000146.1 GCA_025363495.1 Cyclobacteriaceae bacterium
ATGGCTGGCTGGCGAATTGGCTGGGTTGCCGGAAAGAAGGAATTTATCGAAGCCGTCGTTCGCGTAAAAAGTAATATGGATTCCGGAATGTTCCTGGGATTGCAGCACGCAGCTGTGGAAGCATTGACAAATGGTAAGGAATGGTTCAACGAGCTTAACATCGTGTATCGCGGTCGCAGTGTCGTAGCAAGGCAAATACTCGATGAGCTTGATTGTACTTATTCAGAAAAGCAATCGGGACTGTTTGTTTGGGCAAAAGCACCTGATCATGTGGCAGATGTGGAGAAATGGATTGATGAAGTTTTATATGGAACCAAAGTCTTCATAACTCCCGGATTTATTTTTGGAGAAACGGGTCGTCGGCATATACGGGCTTCATTGTGCGCCACAGTTGAAAAAATGGAGGAAGCGCTGACGCGAATTCACCAATGGAAAAAGTCGAAATCGAAACATTCCGCTAGCGCGAAAGCTACTGTATGAAGGTAACAATTGTTGGTCTGGGATTAATAGGAGGTTCTATCGGGCTTGATCTGCGCAAAGCTGGTCTTACCTCTGATTTGACCGGCGTTGATTTGCATGAAGACCATGGAAGGAAAGCCGTAGAGCTTGGTCTTGTTGACAAAATTGAACAGGAAGACAAAGCATTGGCGGAAGCAGATGTAGTAATTCTCGCCATACCCGTAAATACCATGAGCGCATTACTCCCTCAGGTTTTAGATGTGATTAAGAAAGGTGCTGTGGTGATCGATACGGGGTCTACAAAATCTTTAATCTGTCGTTCGGTGAGCAATCACGCGAATCGTCAGCAATTCGTTGCAGCCCATCCAATTGCCGGAACTGAGAACTCTGGCCCTGAAGCTGCTTTCATCGGTCTGTTTACCAACAAAACGAATATCATTTGTGAAAGAGAAAAATCCTCAGAGCACTCATTGGAAGTCGCCTCAAAGATTTTTGACACACTGGGAATGAAAACAATTTTCATGGAACCGGAAGAACACGATAAGCACATTGCCTATGTATCTCACCTTTCGCACGTGAGTTCTTTTCTATTGGGGCAAACTGTATTAGATATTGAGAAAGACGAAAAAAATATTTTCAACTTAGCTGGCAGCGGACTTACCTCTACGGTACGTTTAGCTAAAAGCTCGCCTGATATGTGGGCACCGATCTTCGAACAGAATGCGGAATATCTTGGTCAGGCAATGGCGGAATATATTATGCACCTTCAGCGTTTTCATTATCAGCTAATGAAACGGAACACAAAGGAGATTTATAATGTTTTAAAGGAGGCTAATAAGATACGCAAGGTCCTGGACAGGCAGGAAATGAATTCTTCAACACCACATACCGAGTCAAAAGAAAAAACAACTATTCAATCATAATCGAAAACAATTAATTTTAATGATATGCAATTCGAATCAATCACCTCCGCACTTAACATCACCAAACCATTGATCATCAGTGGTCCTTGCAGTGCTGAAACGGAAAGTCAGATGATCACCACGGCCAAGCAATTAGCCGCCACTGGTAAAGTTCATGCAATTCGTGCCGGCATCTGGAAGCCACGTACCAGGCCTGGACAGTTTGAAGGAGCCGGAGAAGAAGGTCTGAAATGGCTTGTGATGGCGAAACAGGAAACGGGTCTGCCTATCACTACTGAAGTTGCCACGGCTGCTCACGTGGAGGCTTGCCTCAAAGCTGGCGTTGATATTTTGTGGATCGGCGCGCGTACAACAGTGAATCCATTTTCGGTACAAGAGATTGCAGATGCTCTTCGCGGAGTTGACATTCCAGTAATGGTTAAGAATCCTGTGAATCCTGATATCGAATTGTGGATCGGAGCATTTGAAAGATTGAACCGTGCTGGTATCAATAAAATGTCGGCTATTCACCGCGGATTTTCTTCATTTGAAAAAGGTCCTTTTCGCAATGCTCCAATGTGGAATCTTGGAATTGAATTGAAGACGCGCATGCCTGGAATTGAAGTGCTTTGCGATCCAAGCCACATAGCAGGTAACCGTGAGCTTATCGCGATGGTAGCACAGAAAGCTCTTGACCTTGATATGGCTGGTTTAATGATTGAAAGTCATCTTAATCCTGACGCGGCATGGAGTGATGCTAAACAACAGGTAACGCCCGCAGCTCTTGCAAAGATCATCGAAGGGCTTGTCGTTCGTACACCATCTTCAGACAATAAGACATTTAAGGATACATTAAGCGTTCTTCGTGAGCAGATCGATCAGCTCGACGATGAGATCATGCAGAAGATGGCAAGTCGAATGAAGGTTTCTGAGAAGATAGGTCAATACAAAAGAGAAAATAACGTTACGATCCTTCAGGTCAATCGTTGGGAAGAAATTATTCAAACCCGTGTCGCTCTTGGTAAGGCAATGGGATTGGATGAAGGGTTCACCCGCGACTTGCTGAGATTAGTGCATCATGAGTCGATACAGGTGCAGACGAAGGTGATGAATAAGACGGAAGTGAAGGTGTAGGGAGTCGCCAGTTGCCAGTTACCGGGAACCAGAAACCGGCGACTGGTGACCCCTTACTATTTCTTAATATCCCACAACTAATAATAGTTGTGGGATTTTTGTTGCCCGACCAAAATCTCACGAACTTCGGCACCCTGTCAAAAACAACCCACCCATGCAAAATTTCCCCTGGAAAAAAATCTCCCTAGGAGCTGTTGTCCTGGTCGCCATACTTGGCGGCGTACTTTATTTCAAAAGTGCAAAAAGTCTTGGCGCAGCAAAGGGTGTCAATCCTGCCTTTGGTGAATACATCTCATCATATACTGCCGGTATTGTCAGTTCCGGATCATACATCCAGATCGTATTAACACAAGATGTGGTGGATTCAACAGGATTGGGTGAAACATCGGTTTAGCTTTTTAATTTCAGTCCGTCTGTTAAGGGTAAAACGGTATGGCTTGATAAGCATACGGTGGAGTTCCGACCAGAAACCCGCTTGCAGTCAGGACAGGTCTATGAAACCGAATTTAACTTGTTGAGATTAATGGATGTTCCATCTGATCTTAAATTGTTTAACTATTCTTTTCAGGTAATACCTCAGAATTTTGAATTGACAGTTGAAAACATAAAACCATACGTTAAAACAGAATTGCAGCGACAGAAGATTGAAGGCTTTTTACACACAGCAGATTTCGCGGAAAGCGGAGCCGTAGAAAAAACTCTTTCAGCACAACAGGACGGAAAAGTACTAACGATCAACTGGTCACATACGGGTGAAGGGAAAATCCATTCTTTTACCGTAGAAGATGTAGTCCGGAAGGAGAAGGCCAGTAGTGTAACGCTGGCTGCAACAGGAACTGACCTTGGTATTGATCAGAAGGACAGCAGAGAAGTTGAGATTCCTGCGCTGAGTGATTTTAAAGTGGTGAATGTTAAAGTAGAGCAAAGCGCGAATCAACATGTTGTGTTACAGTTCTCTGATCCATTAAGTGAAAAACAAAATCTGGCAGGTTTAATTTCTATTTCTGATATACAGTCTCTCGATTTTGAAATTAAAGACAATGAGATTCATATTTTTCCGCCCGCGCGTCAGACTGGCTCGAAGACACTTACTGTAGAGGCGGGTATTAAAAATATTTTAAACTACCGAATGGCACAAGGCAGCTCGTTTGATGTTGTCTTCGAGCAGGTAGCGCCTTCTGTAAGATTTATTGGTAAAGGAAATATTTTGCCATCCACGGATGGCCTGATACTTCCATTTGAAGCGGTCAACCTGAAAGCAGTTGATATTCAAATCGTTAAAGTATTTGAAAAAAATGTATTGCAGTTTCTGCAGGTAAATAGCTTTGATGGCAACTCCGAACTTCGCCGCGTCGGGAAATCGTTGATCCGCAAAATGGTGTCTCTTGAAAATTCAGGAACGACTGATCTTGGCAAGTGGGGACGTTATACGATTGATCTTTCGCAATATATTAATACCGAACCTGGCGCGATCTATCAGGTACGCATTGGTTTCAAAAGATCTTATTCTGTCTATAACTGTCCTGATGGAGAAGCTGTTGCTGAAGCGCCTGCTGAAGATGAGGATTGGGACGGTCCTGAAAATGAAGACAGTGCGTGGGATTCTTACGAAGATTATAATTATAGTGAAAACTACGATTGGGAACAGCGTGATAATCCATGCAGTCCTTCTTATTACACCAGCAACCGCACGATCAAACGCAATGTGATTGCTTCTGATCTCGGCATTATGGCCAAACGCGGCGGTGATGGTAATACAATTGTATTTGTAAATGACTTAAAAACAACAAAGCCTCAGAGTGGCGTAATAATAGAATTGTTTGATTTTCAGCAACAGCTTACGGGCACTGCAACTACCGATGGCGACGGAAAGGTAATAATCAACTCAAAGCAATCACCCTTTGCATTGGTAGCAAAAAATGGAGCGCAACGCGGTTATCTTAAGCTATTGGATGGAGAATCACTTTCGCTCAGCAATTTTGATGTTGGTGGTGAACAGGTTGATAGAGGATTGAAAGGTTTGATTTATGGAGAACGTGGAGTCTGGAGACCTGGTGATTCATTGTATCTCACGTTCTTGCTGGAGGACAAATTAAAATTGCTTCCAACAGCTCATCCCGTGGTGATGGAATTGCAAAACCCTCAGGGTCAGATCACGCAACGCATCGTACGATCGTCTTCTGAAAATGGCTTTTACAAATTTGCTACAGCAACTTCTTCTGATGCACCGACTGGTAACTGGACGGCGAGAGTTAAAGTTGGCGGAGCACAGTTTACTCAACCGGTTAAGATTGAAACAATTAAGCCTAACCGCCTAAAGATCAAACTTGATTTTGGAAAGGATAAAATTACTGCAGGCGATAATAATATATCCGGTTCCCTGCATGTCAATTGGCTCGCGGGATCACCCGGAAGAAATCTCAAGGCTGAATTCGAAGTGCTGCTGACAAAAGCCACAACCAAATTCGATAAGTATCCCGAATACACATTTGATGATCCGGGAAAAAATGTTGACAGTGAAGCCAAGCCGATCTTCGAAGGTTATACTGATGATGATGGTAATGCTACAGTCAACGCTTCATTGGAAGTAAGCGGTGAGCCAGCCGGTATGCTGAATGCAATTTTCCGTGGAAAAGTATTCGAAGAGAGCGGTAACTTCAGCATTGACAGGTTCAGTCTTCCATTTTATCCATACTCTTCTTTTACAGGAATTCGTTTGCCTCAAGGTGATAAGGCCCGCGGTATGTTGCTTACCGATACAACTCATCGTGTTGATGTGGTCACACTGGATGCTGATGGCAATGGTGTAACGCGCGACAATGTCGAGATGGCTATTTATAAGCTTGAATGGAAGTGGTGGTGGGATAATTCGGAAGGTAATGCCAATTATATGACAGGCAACAATGCAATACCGATAGCAACAGGTAAGATCAGAACTGTAAACGGAAAAGGCACGTGGGGTTTTAAAATAAAATATCCTGAATGGGGAAGATACCTGGTACGGGCCACTGATCCTGTTTCAGGTCACAGCACGGCAAAGGTTGTTTATGTCGATTGGCCAGGATGGGCCGGTCGAGCAAACAATGAATCACAAGGTGCGGCAATGCTTTCTTTTTCATCGGACAAGCCTTCCTATAATATTAATGAGAAAGCTAACCTGGTTATTCCCGGAAGTGATAACGGCCGGGCATTGATCAGTGTCGAAAATGGAAGTCGGGTAATCAATACCTATTGGCTGGAGACTCAAAAAGGTGATAACAAATTCAGCTTTGATGTCACGCCGGATATGACGCCAAACGTTTTTGTTAGCGTAACACTATTACAACCGCATTCACAAACGATCAATGATCTGCCGATACGAATGTATGGAGTCATCCCAATTTCTGTAGAGGATCCAAAAACACATCTGGAACCTGTTATTTCTATGCCGGATGTTTTAGAGCCAGGACAAGAGGTTGTTGTTAAGATTTCGGAAAAGTCAAAAAGAAAAATGACTTACACAGTAGCAGTAGTTGATGAAGGACTTTTGGATATTACCCGATTCACAACACCAGATGCATGGTCACGATTCTACGCACGCGAAGCATTAGGAGTAAAAACCTGGGATGTATATGATGCTGTAATGGGTGCCTTTGGCGGAAAGATCGAACGACTTCTTGCCATTGGTGGTGATATGATGGCTAAAAGCAAAGAAGATGATGCTAAAGCAAACCGATTCAAACCTGTCGTGAAATTCCTGGGACCATTTACATTGGATGGAGGAAGCAACGAGCATCATTTTATTATGCCTCAATACATTGGTTCAGTGAAAACAATGGTTGTTGCAGGATATG
>JANYDR010000162.1 GCA_025363495.1 Cyclobacteriaceae bacterium
CCATTATCAAAAGTGAATCAACCGGATTTTTGGAATTGGATAAACCCGATTTCCAAAATCCATTTTTTGAAAACGTCTTTGAGGAACGCACAGCTTCCATGGCAATGCCAAAAGTGCGACCTGTAATTGAATGGGGCAGCGATCGTTCATCGTTGCTGAAATTGAAAGATGGAAAGTCATTCCTTTCGAAAGTTAAAAACACGTTCATTCTTGCGGCACCATTAGATCCCAGATTTTCTGATTTCCAAAGTCATGGATTATTTGTTCCGGTCATGTATCGCATCGCTGCTTCCGGACATCGTCTAAGTCAGAAGCCATATTATATGCTTACCGAAAGCACCGTTATTCTTAAAGCCGATAGCCTTACTGGCGAATCACCCGTACGACTCATTGGAAAACAGGAGGTGGTGCCGGCGCAGCGTAGAAATGGAGATCAAATTGTGCTGGAGATTCCTAAGTTTTCGATTGATCCCGGATTTTATTACGCGAAAGCGAACGAAGACACCCTGGTGTTGGTGGCTTTTGATCTCGATAAACATGAATCATTATTGGAGCAATGGACCGGAGAGGAAGTGAAATCGATGCTGGGAAGTGGTAAAAACATCTCATTGTTTGATTCCGCGGCTACCGATTCTTTCAGCAACGAAATAAAAGAGAGATATTTGGGTACTCCTTTGTGGAAAATCGCGCTCCTGCTGGCATTGATTTTTCTACTGGCCGAGGTGCTGCTCATTCGTTTTCTGAAGTAAGCTATGAATAGAAACCAGGAATGAAAATACTGATCCAATCCGCCACAATTCTTAATTCAGGCTCACCTTTTCATAAAAAGAAAAAAAATATTTTAATCCAGAACGGTCGCATTACAGAGATCGGGGATAAGAATTTTGCTGCCGATAGGGTAATCGATGCCAGGAACATGATTTTATCAGCCGGGTGGTTTGATCTGGGTGCATATGTTGGAGATCCTGGTCATGAGCAGCGTGAAGATGTGAACTCCTTAATGAAGGTTGCGGCAGCAGGGGGATTTACAGAAGTAGCCGTGCTTCCAAATACAAGTCCATCAATACAATCAAAGAATGAAGTAAGTTACCTGACGAATAATAACGCGACGCGACTCGTACAGATTCATGCACTGGCATCGGTAACCCGTAATAATAAAGGTGAAGAGCTGACTGAAATGATCGACCTGCATGAGGCCGGTGCTATTGCTTTTACAGATGGGCTAAAGCCGATCTGGCACACCGATATTTTTCTAAAGTCTCTTCAATATTTACAGAAGTTTAATGGACTGCTGATTGATCATCCTGAAGATATCTGGTTGAATTTATTTGGCCAAATGCATGAAGGAGTCAATAGCACAACCCTTGGTTTAAAAGGAATGCCACGCATTGCCGAGGAGCTTCCGTTGAGCCGTAACATTGAGCTGCTTCAATATGCAGGAGGGCGTCTACATTTTTCCCGTTTGTCGACGGCTAAGAGCATTGAGCTGGTACGCGCCGCAAAGAAAAGAGGACTGACGCTAAGTTGTGATATTACAGGTTATCAGACTTTGTTAGACGACAGCATGCTGGATGATTTTGATACAAACTATAAGGTGAATCCACCCCTGCGTGAGAAATCTGATAAGGATGCATTGCTTAAGGGACTGAACGATGGTACTATTGATATACTTTGCTCTGGCCATTTACCGCAGGATGATGAATGCAAGAACCTCGAGTTTGATCAGGCTGATTTTGGAATTATTAATCTTCAGACCTTCGGCTCAAACCTCGCAACATTATCTGCGTCAGTAGCGTTGGAAGATCTTATTGAAAAAGTGACAACCAATCCAAGGACCATGTTGGGAATTGAGGTCCCTCAGATTGATATAGATCAAAAAGCGAACCTCACGCTTTTCGATCCTGAAGCAGAATGGACGCTGGATGGAAAGAGTAATTTATCAAAATCTAAGAACTCTCCTTGGTTTGGCAAGAAAATAAAAGGTAAAGCGGTAGCCGTGTTTAACAATTCCAAGAGCTGGTTGGATGTTCAGTAAGATCATTGCCTCACCCATGATAAAAGTACCGGCACGCTATGGCGCGATCGCGGGTATACTATGCATCATATTTTCAGTAACTTTTTTCTACATGGGAAAAAGTCCATTATTGATTAATCCCTACATGGATTTCCGGATATTGTTATTCGCGGTGCTTATTTTCTTTTGCCTCAAAGAGATCCGGGATTTCTACCAGGGCGGTGTATTGCCTATGTGGCAGGGGGTAGGATCGAGTCTTTTCTTTTTGGTGGTGACGTCAATCATTGCAGCAATAGGAATATTGATATTCGGTGCGCTGCAGCCTGCATTTCTTGCGAACTATATTTCAGAACTCACCCTGCAGATCCAGGGCCTTCCTGAAGAAACAGTAAAACAAATAGGAAAAGATGTGCTGGAGAGTAATTTAAAAGCACTTCCTGCTACTAATATAGGAGACCTGGCAGGCTTGTACATGTGGCAAAGCTTTGTCATGGGCTTTTTTATAAGCGTAATAATCTCTGTAATTTTAAGACGCCAACCTAAACCTGAATAAAAATATGGAAGAGACAACCGAACAACCATCATTATTGAATCATGCGATAAAATGGGGCGCCATATGTGGTGCGATCAGTATATTTTTCTCGATCATGCTGTATGTGATCGATTATACACTTATGGTACAATTGAAGTTTCTACTTATTTTTTTAGCCATCTATTTTGGAATAACGATATACGCGGGTATTGACTACCGGAATTCCGGAGGTCGCTACCTTGCTTATGGTAAAGCGTTTCAACATGGCTTTCTTGTCCTTGCGGTATCGGGCATAATTGCAACGATCTGGAACATGCTCTTGTATAATGTGATTGATACTGAACTTCCGAAGAAGCTTTTGGAGGCATCAATGGAAAACGCAAGGGCTATGATGGAGAATTTTGGAACACCCGCTGACAGGATTGACGAAGAGCTTGCAAAGGCAGAGGAAAGGACAAAGAGTCAGTTTACCTTTACCGGACAGCTAATGGGTCTCTTGTACATTTTAATTTTTTCAGCAGTCATGGCGGCTATATCTTCCATATTTGTAAGAAGGAACGAACCCATCGAAATGTAAATGAACATTTCGGTCATCATTCCTGCCAAAGACGAAGAACAATCAATACCTGAATTGAGTCAGTGGATAAGCCGTGTGATGGATACACACGGCTTTTCCTATGAAGTAATCTTTGTAGATGATGGGAGTGAAGATGGTACCTGGGAAGAAATCAAAAAAGTAAGTCAGGCTAATTCATCATTCAAAGGAATTCGCTTCAACAGAAATTTTGGAAAGTCGGCCGCACTGCATACGGCTTTCAAGTCGGCCATGGGTGATGTGGTGATCACCATGGATTCCGACCTGCAGGATAGTCCGGAAGAGATACCAGCACTGTATAAAATGATCAGGGATGATGGCTTTGATCTTGTTTCCGGTTGGAAGAAAAAAAGGCATGACCCTATTGGAAAAACTTTACCATCAAGGTTTTTCAATTTCGTGACACGAAAAATCTCGGGTATTAATCTTCATGATTTTAACTGCGGATTGAAGGCGTATAAATTAGTGGTGGTAAAAAACATCACGGTGTATGGTGAGATGCACCGCTACATTCCTGTGATTGCCAAGTGGGCAGGCTTTAAAAAAATTGGTGAGAAAGTAGTAGAGCATCATGAGCGAAAGTATGGTCACAGTAAATTTGGCTGGGAACGTTTCATGCGTGGCTTCCTTGATTTGTTGTCCATTACTTTTATTGGAAGGTTTGCTCAACGCCCCATGCACTTCTTTGGTTTCTGGGGCTTTATATCATTCGTGGCGGGTTTTTTCTTCACCGTAAAAATTCTATACAATAAAATTGATTCCGTTTTTATTTCAAAAATTCCTCTTACTCGAGACGTTACAGCGCAACCAATATTTTATCTGGCGTTGGTGGCTGTTATCCTGGGAACACAACTTTTTCTGACTGGCTTCATTGCGGAACTGATTGCCCGTCAATCTATTTCTAAAAAAGATTACCTGGTAATTGATAAGGTTGGCATGGAGCAATGGTCGCCTGTCTCGGGTTTCAGAATACCTGCTGCGAGTGCAAAATCATAAACAGACTGGAATGCACAGAATGCATTTCCCACAGATTCCACAGATCGAATACGCGCAGATTTTCGCGAACTCTTAGAATTCCACGAAAATTGGTGGATTAAATCTGTGGAATCTGTGGGAAATGTATCCGACCTTTCATTACAGTTTAAAAATTTGTAATACCTTAGCCTTCCTCATATATAAAATATACGTTAAATGGCCTTCTTGGATTATGTTCTTGAGCCACCACGATACGGTTGGCAGGATTCTAATGGAACCTTTATTAAACCCACGTCCGGCCAGATTGTAAGAGAATTCTTTTCACGTCTCAATGTTTTTAAGGACAGGAAAAACTGGCTCTCATTCATGAGTTGGCTTCAGGTTGCCTGTCTTGCTCCCTTTTTCTTTTTATTCATCTTTAAGTATTTCAGCTGGGGACTTCTTGTAGCCGCATTTTTTTACAGCATGGTGTTTATGGGTACGCATGGTACCGTCTGGCATCACCGCTATTGTACACATGGCGCATATACTTTCCGGAATAAATTCTGGATGTTTATCACACGGAATCTTTCGCTGAAAATTATTCCTGAAGAAATTTATGTTGTATCGCATCATGTTCATCATGCAAAATCAGATCAGCCTGGTGATCCTTACAATGCTTATGGTGGATTTTTATATTGTTTCCTGGCCGATGTTGTCCATCAACCGATTAAGCGCGATCTGAGTGAAGAAGATTATAACCGTGCTGTGAACATGATGAAGCACACGGGTATTCAGCCGAATAGTTATAAGGGGTATCTTAAATGGGGTTCCATCGCGCGACCAGGCTTGTCGGTGCTTCATTGGTTTCTGAATTGGGGATTTTGGTATTTGGTTTTTTATTTAATCGGTGGTCATCCGTTAGCGTTTGCTTTGTTTGGCGGAGCAGCTTTTTGGGCGGTGGGTGTACGGACCTTTAATTATGAAGGTCATGGCAAAGGAGAAAACAAGCAGCGTGAAGGAGTTGATTTTAATAAAAAAGATAATTCCATCAATCAGATCTGGCCTGGCTTCGTTGCGGGAGAATGGCATAACAATCATCACTTATTTCCGCAAAGTGCAAGAAGTGGATTTTTATGGTACCAGATTGATTCTGCATGGTACTTCATTCGGACGTTATCATTTATAGGTGCAGTATCTTCTTTCAATGATTCCAAGGAGCAATTTAGGAAGCAGTATCTTTTAGCTGAATCGGAGGCTGTTTTTTCGAAAGCGACAGGTACTTCGGTTAATAAAGTATAAGATTTTTTTTGACCACGAAGTCACAAGGACATTAAGAAGACACAAAGTCAATCGTGATCCAAAGTGCTTTAAGGCCCTCCACTTTTCAAAGATGATCACTGATTGTCATTAAGGCAGCACATTCCGTCGTAGCAACTGCTCCTCCACATACCGTTTATATACTTTTCCAATCTTTAGCTCTTGTTGTCCAACCTTGATTTTTTCCTGAGTTAAAGTAACGCTGTGTGAAGTGTTTACAATATGAGACCTGCTGATGCGGATGAAGCCAGGCTTGGGAAGACGCTCTTCCGCTTCTTTTAGGGATAATCGAACAATAAAAGTTTTCTTTAGGGTAATCACTTTAATATAATTTTCAAGACTCTCAACATATAGGATCTGCGACAGCGGAATTTGCTCTTTAATGCCATCAATCATGCATACAAAGTGCGTGGGTTCAACAGTTGAAGAAAAAGGATCAGGCTGAATTGACCGGACGCCTTTGATTACATCCTGATTTTTGAATATGATAAAGGTGCCTAATCCGGCAAGGGTATAGACCCAGAATTCCAGGATCTTAGGCAATGAGTCATTTTCATTGAAAACATAAAGTAGAATGAAATGCATGTTCAGCGATTCAAAGAGAATCATTGAAAAAGTCCATAGAAAATAAGAGAGCTTTCTCCCCTCCAGATAAAGTCTTTCAAACAATATCTTATTGTGAAAAACGATCCATCCGTAAAGAAGTAAGAGAAAAATGTAGGGTGAGATCTGATTAAAGCCAGTTCGCCGATGCAAGTAATACCGGTCAGAGATATAATGGATCAGCAGGAGGGCAGTAAGTCCGATGACATTTCGAATCACAACTTGCAGCCAGTTCCCCCTTTTCATCCTCCAAATTTACCCCATTCCTCCGATTCAGCTCTGGAACTTGTGACAAAAGTCTTTAGTCACAGGTGAAATAGCCTGGTCACTATTGGCTTTCTTATTAGAGTTGGTCTTGCAAAGTTTGTATGGATTTTAAGACCATTAAACTTGAATAAAAGTCGAAGGCATTTCCCACAGATTTCACAGATCGAATACTCGCAGATTTTCGCGAAACTCTTAGAATTCTGAGTTAAATCCGTGAGATCTGCTATGCCTGTCGGCAGACAAGGTGGGAAATGTATTCGCCACACAAAATAAGCATCGGAGATGATTCATAAACTTAACATTGGTATTCACGTATTGGCCGGTACCATCGCTCTTTTGATGGGTTTGGTTACCCTTTTTTACTACCAGCGTCCAGGACGTCATAAACAATTTGGTCGCTATTTTTTGTACTTATTGACGATCGTGGTTACAACCGGATTCCTGGGGTGGTTATTTTTCAGGTCAAACTCCTTTTTGCTGATGTTAACGCTCCTTTCAGGGTACGTGGGATATGCAGGATTTAGGGTAATCCGGTTACGTGAAAATAAGGGTGACTTAAAAGATGCAATGGTGTCGATTGCTGCGCTTTCGATTGGTCTTCTTTATGCAATCTCACTTCAGCAAGATGACGGTTGGTCTCCTTCACTCATTTACTCAACTCTCTCTGCTTTGATACTGGTGACTGTCTACGATCTGCTGAAGTTCTTTTGGTTACATGATTATCTTAAAACATGGTGGATTTATGAGCACATTTACAAAATGTTGTCAGCGTTCAGCGCCATCCTATCTGCTTTTTTAGGAACCCTATTGCCCAATTTTAAACCTTATAGTCAGATTGGTCCCAGTGTGCTTGGTATGGGTCTGATTATATTTTTCATTATTCAGCAGGCCAGGCTTAGAAGTAAGCGCCGATGGCACAGCATTTGAAGTGCGTTCCCGAATTTATATTATGAAGCTTTTTAAATGCCAGAACTGTGGCCAGTTACTATATTTTGAGAATACAAAGTGTGAACGTTGTGGTTATGCACTGGGCTTTTTTTCTTCTCAAACGGATCTTCTTACATTGATTGCACTTAATAATCAGGCTTTTTCTGATGTAAGAAATCAGGGTAATCATTATCGATATTGTGCGAATTCACAATATGGCACATGTAATTGGCTGATACCAGTACCATCCAATGATCAATTTTGTGTCGCTTGCAAGTTAAATGAAACAATACCGGATCTCAGCAAGCAGGATCATTTAACGCAATGGAAGAATTTGGAAATAGCAAAGCACCGGCTGGTTTACACTTTGTTAAGACTCGGCCTTCCTCTTTCATCGAAACATGAAGATCCTGAGAATGGCCTGGTATTTAATTTTCTTGCTCAGGATGATGCCGGGAAAAAAGTGATCATGGGGCACGATGAAGGATTGATCACGATTAACCTTGCTGAAGCAGACGACGTAAAGCGTTTGGCACTTCGGGAAAAATTAGGTGAACCATATAGAACACTGATCGGTCACTTCCGGCATGAGTCCGGTCATTATTATTGGGATAGGCTAATAAAGGATTCTCGTGAAAAGCTGCAAAGCTTTAGGGAATTGTTTGGTGATGAAAGCGTCGACTATGGCGAAGCTTTAAAAGGATATTATAAGGCACGTCCTCCCGTTGACTGGATCAATTCGTATGTCAGTGCTTATGCTACTGCACATCCCTGGAAGGATTGGGCAGAGACATGGGCACATTACCTTCATATTATTGATACATTGGAGACAGCTTACTCATTCGGATTAAAAATTAAGCCGGTAGAAGAACTTGAAGAGAAGCTTGTTGCCAATTACGAACATGATCCATTTATAGTTATGGATTTTAAAGAGTTGATTGACCTTTGGTATCCACTTACAGTAACGGTGAATAGTTTGAGCAGGAGTATGGGTCAGTCAGATTTTTATCCGTTTGTGATCGCGCCATCGGTGGTGGAGAAACTTAATTACATACATGGGCTGTGTAGAGGGTGATAGAATACTGGTGTTCAATACTTGTGCATTTACCACGGAGTATCAAGGCCTCAGGTCTCTACACCAATAACGTATTAACGTTAATATTGAATTGACGCAGCAGAGTTGAAAAATTCAGCTTCGCTGAAATCTTATTTCACCACCGAGCCACTGAGTTCCACAGAGAAACAACACAGAGAATTCTGGTTAATGAAAATATATAATGCAAGAGTTATATGAATCTCCGTGCCTGGGTGAATTGCCCTTAGACCATTCATGCGCCGTAGGCGCAAAGCGCCCTGAGATTCTGATCATAACTAACTTTGTGTTTTCTATGTTGAAGTAATTTTAAGTGCAAAAACTTCAGGCCATTGATGGGCTACTCTGCGATGATTTGACCACAGCGAAAGTGCCATTTGACTTGCTACTCTTCTCTCAACACTGTTATTGGGTTTGTCATTGCGGACTTTACAGAATGATAACTGGTAATGATAATGGCAGTTATAAGTGTACCAAGTCCAATCCACGCGAAGATCCACATAGAAATGGGAACACGGTAAGCGAAATCCTGAAGCCAACGGTTCATCATCCAATATGAAATTGGGGTGCCAATCAGAAAGGCAATGATTATCAACCTGGTATATCCTTTTGAAATAAGCGTTAGGATATTCAACGTGGAGGCTCCAGAAACTTTCCTGATTCCTATTTCTTTGGTGCGTTGCTCCAAAGTATAAATAATCATCCCTAGCAAACCAAGACCCGCGATGAGAATAGCGAGGCTCGCCATTACGGTAAGAGTTTTTGCAAATTGTTGTTGAGTCTTGAATGAATCAGCAAAATTCTGATTGACAAACTCGTATTGAAATGGAAAATCTCCAGCGTACGTTTTCCAAAGACTATTTACTTCAGCCAGTGTTTTTTCCCATGCGTCAGAATTTTGGGCAGCGATGCGGAGTGTGACGAATTTTGATTCCCCGGCGCCGCTTATCTTGGTATTAATGTGGAAGATTGCCATTGGCTCAATCGGACTTTCCAGCGACCAGTAATGAAAGTCCTCAACTACTGCCACTACCTCATATGTTCCCTCGCCAGGTTTTTGTATTTTTTTCCCAAGGACAGTCTCATCTTCTGGCCAGCCGATTTCTTTCAAAGCAGTCTGATTTAAAATTATCCTGTCAACGTCTCCGGGTGTGTTTACTTTAAAATTGCGGCCCAGTAAAACCTTGATGCCGAATGTTGGAATATAATGCTCATCTGCAGTAGTAAAATTCAATGGAAGAGTTTTTTGGTTAGTCCCTTCAGCGATGAAGCTATCACCACCATAAATTGTTGGTGGCACAGAAGTGGACCATGTGCTATTGACTACACCAGGAACGTCTAAAGCAGCACGGGCAAATACTTCGCCATCTTTTATGTTTTCCACATGCTTCACAACCAAAAGATTTTCCTTGTTGAAGCCTAAGTCAGTTTCAGAAACAAATTTCAACTGTTCAAAGACGATGGCAGT
Organism: Cyclobacteriaceae bacterium; assembly: GCA_025363495.1. Classification (GTDB taxonomy): domain Bacteria; phylum Bacteroidota; class Bacteroidia; order Cytophagales; family Cyclobacteriaceae; genus ELB16-189. The sequence goes on from JANYDR010000162.1 coordinate 9,774, forward strand.
GCACATCATCAGGACAAAGGATACTCCAAATTGAAAGACCACCATTGTGTTCCTGAATGTTCTCCCCTGACTACCTGTTTTTAACTTTCCTTTCATTGCATCTACAGGGTGAAAGGCACTTAGGAACAGGGCAGGATAACTTCCGGATAGCAATGCCATGAATACTGTAAGAGAAGTAAGCGCAATGATCAATAATGGATCACCTGTCAAATTCATTTCCAGGTTTTTTCCTATGATGTTGCTAAAAGCCGGTAATAAGAGTTGAGTAAGTGCCAGGCCTATAATCAAAGCGAGAAGACAGAATACCAGAGCCTCCAGTAAATAGCTGACACCTAGTTCCATTCGCCCAAGACCCATTATTTTACGAATACTAGCCTCCTTGATTCGCCTTGTAAATTGTGCTGTTGATAAATTCATGAAGTTTATACAAGACAACAGGACGATAAATACGGCGGCACCAATAAGTGAATAAAGTATTTTAATATTGCCTGAGTCGGCAAGACGATTGTTGACTGCTTCCTCCGGTAAGTGGATGCTCTGCATTGGCTGAAGAAAGAGCTCCCATTTTTTTCCAGACTTTATATACTCATCATACGTCATGCCCATGGCTCTTTGAATAGACACTTCCGCGTGCTTGCGTGGAATTTCTGCTAGCTTGACTTTCGTGTTCTCAACGTCAGTTCCGGGTGCCAGACGGATAAAAGTTTCCAATTGAGTCCACACCCAACTCCAATGACGTTTTTCCAATCCCATCCCCGCCATGGATAAAAGAACATCAAATTTTATATATGAATTCTCCGGAGTATCTTTTGTGACACCTGTTACTTCATATGTTTTTTTATTATCTCCTTTTCCAAGAGTGACCAGTTTGCCTATTGGGTTTTCATCTTTAAAATATTTTTTAGCTGTCGATTCTGTCATCACAAGAGTATTGACCTGACGCAATGCATTCTCTGGTATTCCTTTCACCATGGGGAAGTTGAACATCGCAAAGAAATTCGTATCAGCCGCAAACACTCTTTCTTCTTCAAAGGCTGTTACCTCGCTAGCGGCGTTGGTGTAAGAGATCACAAAATTTCCAGGAGTATGAATACTTGTGATCAACTCCATTTCAGGCAACTCCTCTTTTAGAGCAATTGCGACTCCTGGGCCTGTGGACGAAAACTGACGATTGTCATCTTCCCCCCAAATGAAAGTCTGGTTAACACGATAGATGCGATCTGCATTTTTATGAAATGAATCATAACTAAACTCACTGCTTATATATAAATAGATGAGTAATGTGCTGGCAACACTCACCGTGAGACCTAAAAGATTGATAAGGGAAAAGAGTTTCTGACGTTGAAGATTACGTGTGAACAGGAGCAGGTAGTTCTTTAGCATGGCGGATTTTAGAATCAGTTTTGCAAACTACGTACCACAGAAAAGATAATCAATTCGTAGTAATTTGGGACTAATTACGATGCTTTATTGTTCGATAGTGGTAGTGATCGTCCGGATTCGGAATTGCTGGAGAAGGTAAAAGGTAGAGTTGACTTAAATTAGAGATCCACATTCTTAATCAAATTAGATTTTATAACGGGAGAGTGAAATTAATTTTTACAATTCGATTTCTTCTCTTTTTCGTATCTTTGACCTCTTATTTATAAAAAATGGGGCTGACCGGTTTTGACAGGATGTGTGAATCCGTGCACCAGCATGCAAGCTTATGAGGGTAAAGCTTTAATCACTGCTCTCACAATTTACGTGGCGAAAATACTTACGCCATGGCTGCTTAATCTGACGTAACGTTGGGTTAGCTTATGTCGGATAAGATCCGACAGGCCATCGTCGCCTGATACTTCTGTTCTGTGAGTATCAGATATGCGGCGTCGATCAGCAGAACTGGGCCGTCGTGTGTTGCGCACGATTGTCGAGACAACAGCAACTACGGAGATCTTTAGGCTGTTGCCTGCCTTAGGTCTTCCGACAATTAAAGTCAACTAAGCATGTAGAACGTACGCATTTATCTTCTCTGGACCAGGGTTCGATTCCCTGCAGCTCCACTTTATGGAATAAAAACAGGCTTTTTGGCCTGTTTTCGCTTTTTTATGAATTGCACGTACAGTCTCGCGTACAAGATCAAATGTACTGGCTTATTTCTTGGTTTCAAACCTCAAGGAATCCGCGTCAACCCTTTGCTTACAAGAAAAACGGGTCTTTAACCCTGCAGAAGTCTTACAATTGTGTCAGCCTTTCAATAGACAGTCTTGATAAAGTATCCAGTTCTTCCGGGACAGGGATAGCCGTTCTTGTTATTGTGTGGATTCAAGGACGAACTATTTGTCCCTTTTGTAAATGTTTTACCACAAAAGGAGCACTTGTACTGATACTTCGGACCAGATCTTGATCTTGTACTTCTGCTTCTTGTGGTCGTCCTCGGCAACCCTAAACTTGATGAACTTCCAAAACTTCTTGGAGCTGACGGCTGACTTGACGGACTAAGCTCTACCACATATCTTGGTCGAAAAACTTGATTTGTTACACTGGCACCTTCAATTCGGTCAATACGATAACCCCTTATTTCGCCGGTCTGAGATTTTACGGCGTACAAAAGGATTTCACCCGCTTGGGTTTCTCTAAGGGAGTAAGGTTCAATTCGCCGAACGGATCCTTGGTATCTTAAATCGACACATAACCTATTCCCCGCCGCAAATCTTATAATCTCCAAGGACCCGCCTCTCATGTTGGTGAGACGAAGATGTCCGTACCTCGGTCGGTATATAACACCCTCAGTCGATACCGACTTCAGAAGGCTCGAAGCAGAAGTCACTGCTCTTCCAGAAACGGAAATTCTTTCCAACCAGGAAAAGAATTCTGGTAGAGCTTCCAGATATGTATCAATGTTGAGTAATGAGGGGAGTTGGTGTGCTAGCATTGGTTCCCAGTTTGCTAGTAATTCATCCTTGAATACAAGGATGGTGTCCAAAGTAGGAATGGCTATATTTTTGAACGCACATTTCTTGCCCAATAAATCTAATAAGACTGATGCCGTAGGAGTATTTTCATTTCTAAACAAATTGACAACGTCGTAGAGATCGCGTGGTCGCCCCCTTTGAGCGAGGGCTCTGACCTTTTCAGCAAACAACTCTTCAAAGGAATAACACTTCGCACTAATCCCATTTTCGGGATCGTCGCTGTAGCCATGAAATATCTTTCGATCAACGGGAGGCAAGACCAAGAGCTCATCCGCGGTTACGTCAAGCTTTATTTTTGGAAGCTCTCTTCTTCCTGCGACGAAGTAACTCTCATAGTAGATTCGACCTTCGCATGATATTGTGCCTCTCTTATTTTGATAAATATCAAACTTGAATCGGTCGGGAGGAACGACCAATCCAACATTTTCGCTTAGCCAATTAGAAATCGAAGAGAATTGCTCATTTAGGAAGTCTTGTTTCAAGTGCCCTTCATCTTTAAGAGTAAAATCAAGATCCTCAGAGAAACGATAAGTCTCAAAGTAACATTTCTTGATGCAGGTTCCACCCTTAAATATCCAAGATGAACTGAGCGCGTCGTTTTGGTAAATCCCTGCCAGCAGCCATCCGAGTACATAATCCTTTTCGACCACTGGTGGTGACAGCCCTGTCTCATTGGCAAATGCCATGATTTCATCCTTGCTAATCATTTGGAGTCCAGTGTTGTGGTACCCAAAGTCTCCAACGTGTTACTAGGATTTGATCCTTGGATTCAGAGTCCAGCCTAGAATACCCCTTTGTCAGTTTCTGTTGACAATGAGACACAAAGGATGCGTCGAGATTATTTATTTCACCGAAGTATCCAAGCTTTTTGAAAAGGGCACCATTGTTAATCTTGTCTGCATATTCCAAAAGCTTAGCTAAGTCTTTATCGATATGATTGAGGTATGCCTTAAAGCAATCAAGGGTGTGTTGTAGACCAGCTCCTAAGTAAGGATCGCTTAGTATGTCTATGATTGTTTTATGAGGATCCGAAATGGAGATTTTCATCGGCCCTTTCCAAATAGTCTTGGTTCCAAAGATGTGGCCTTTCGAAATGTACTTTATGAAAAAACTAACACCCTGTATTTCCCGGCTTCCATACCCTGTTCGCCTATTAGTTAGCACGCAAACGCTGCGAAATACCTGCTCTGTTAGTTCCCAATGTTCAGCTGCACTCCACCCGGCAATATATCCAGGATCAAATAATTCGG
>JANYDR010000163.1 GCA_025363495.1 Cyclobacteriaceae bacterium
TTCTTCTTATGAGGCGTACAGGAAATTCCATTCCTATGCGACCGGATCATGGACATCAAATGCTGGATGATCTGAGGAAGAATACGTATCCAGGATACTCCGCAATTGGGAGGTTGAGAGGACTTGCTGAGTTGAGAGGATTGGAGTTGGGGATAGCGAGGTTTGTGTAGGGTTCTTTGTTCTAGGTTCTAGGTTCTAGGTTCTGAATTATAGGCTCTGGGTTCTGGGTTTTCGAAACCCCAACGGGATAGCATAAATTGAATTCTTTCATTGAGAGATAAAAAATCAGTTTATTGGACTATGAAACGACTTCATCTCAGCACAAAATATAAACTTTACTTTTTTGCAGCACAAAATGTGATCCTGCTTTCCTTTTCTTGTCCCTTTGTATACTATTCAATAAGAAATCCTCCTTTTTTTTTGGTTAGCCGTAGCGTCATTTGTTTTATGCTTTGTCTGTATGAGTTGCGCGACCAGGTTTATTATTACGAAAGGAAAAGAATCCGGTGATATTACTGTGCAGGGCTGACAAAGGCTAGACTCAATGACTAAGAGCACGAACAGAGTTACATAAGCCTGCCGTCCCCCATCTGGCACCACCGTCCGTTTTTAATTTTGAAGAGTAGCTCCGACCACTCAAATAAATCTTATGGAGTCGCGAGATAAATACCGTTTAACTACTACCTTAATTTTTAATATTTAGACTTTCATCCTACTTAAACTTACAATACCCTTGAAAAGAAGAGATTTTGTGCAGATTGCTGGTTTAGGACTTGGTGGCATGATGCTTCCGCTTAATTTGATGGGCAGCGAAGTCCCAATTGAAGTCCTCCTCGATGTACCGCTGGATACCGCTCAAAAAAAGGCATTAGCGGATGCCGCTCTCAATACCGCCAAAAGCAATGGTGCCACTTACACTGACGTAAGAATCGGCAGATACTTAAATCAGTTTATCACTACGAGGGAAAATAAAGTTCAGAACATTGTTAATACGGAGTCCGTCGGTGTCGGCATCCGCGTCATCGTAAATGGAACCTGGGGTTTTGCATCCACCAATGTGATGTCAACAGAAGGAATAAAGAAAGCAACTGAACGTGCTGTTGCCATTGCCAAAGCAAACTCAAAATTCCAAAAAGAACCCGTACGCCTTGCCGCCACTCCTTCCTATGGAGAAGTGTCATGGAAAACTCCTATTCAGAAGAATTCTTTCGAAGTACCGGTTTCAGAGAAAACATCCCTCCTATTAAATGCAAATGCTGCAGCGTTAAAAAATGGAGCAAGCTTTGCCAACTCTAACCTCTTCCAGATAAACGAACAAAAATATTTCGCCTCCTCAGAGGGATCTTATATTGATCAGGATATTCACCGTATCTGGCCAACATTTACGGTATCCGTTATTGACAGAGCATCAGGTAAATTCAAATCACGTGATGCAATGAGCGCTCCAATGGGTATGGGTTATGAATATCTCATCCCAAAAAGCGAAGATAAAATCACAGGACCTGCAGGAGTATTATTATACCGGAATACCTATGATATCGTAGAAGATGCTACTCTTGCTGCTCAACAGTCAAAGGCTATGATCACTGCCAAGTCGGTGGATCCTGGTAAATATGATCTTGTACTGGAGCCCAATCACCTTGGCTTAACTATTCACGAATCAGTTGGGCATCCTCTTGAACTCGATCGTATTCTTGGTTATGAAGCCAACTTTGCAGGCACGAGCTTCGTGAGTCTCGAAAGACTGAAGTCAGGAACTTTCAAATACGGAAGCGATCAGGTAACGATCGTTGCAGATAAAACTCAGGTTGGTTCTCTGGGCGCTGTAGGCTACGATGATGAAGGTGTGAAAACAAAGAAATGGGACCTTATTAAAAATGGCGTGCTTGTTAATCTTGAGGCTACGCGTGATCAGGTGCACATGATCGGACAAACCGAATCACACGGATGTTGCTATGCACAAAGCTGGAATGATGTACAGTTTCAGCGGATGCCAAACGTATCGCTTTCACCTGGAAAAGATGCTTATAGCCCTGCTCAGATGATCAAGGATGTTGAGAAAGGAATTTATATCGCTGGGCGTGGATCGTTCTCTATTGACCAGCAACGCTACAATTTCCAATTTGGCGGACAGACATTCTACGAAATAAAGAATGGGGAAATTGTGAACATGCTTAATGATGTTGCCTATCAGTCAAATACACAAGAGTTCTGGAACAACTGCGTAAAGGTGTGCGACGAAAAAGATTACCGCCTGTTCGGATCTTTCTTCGATGGCAAAGGTCAACCATCACAATCAAGTGCCGTATCGCATGGAAGTTCGACAGCCCGCTTCAACGGAGTGAATGTTATTAATACCGGAAGAACCATCTAAACCCTAACTTATAAAATGAAAAGACGAGATTTTATACAATTGGCCGGCATGGGAGCCGGCGCAATGATGCTTCCGATGGATGGGTTTACTCAGATAGTGGATCCGTCACGCATGCTTGATCCATTGCTGGATGCTTCCCAGAAAAAAGTATTGGCCGATGTTGCATTAAACACAACCAAATCATTGGGTGCTACCTACACCGACGTGCGCATCGGCCGTTACTTGAATCAATTTGTCATCACCCGTGAGAAAAAGGTCCAGAACATTGTTAACACAGAATCATATGGAGTAGGTATTCGCGTGATTGCAAATGGCACATGGGGTTTTGCTGCCAGCAATAACGTTACTACGGAAGGCATGAAAAAAACAGCAGAACGTGCTGTTGCTATTGCTAAAGCGAATTCAAAATTTCAAAAGGAACCAGTGAAGCTCGCCGCCACTCCTTCTTATGGTGAAGTGAGCTGGAAAACACCCCAGACCAAAAATGGATTTGAAGTTCCTGTAAAAGAAAAAGTTGATCTGTTGCTCGCCGCTAATGCAAAGGCCCTGGAAAAAGGCGCCAACTTTGTAAACAGTCAGATGTTTCTCGTGAACGAGCAGAAATATTTTGCTTCTTCCGAAGGATCTTATATCGATCAGGACATCTATCGCATCTTCCCGAATTTCGCTGTAACAATGATTGATCGCGCATCGGGACAGTTTAAAAACAGACCTGCATTTGCTGCCCCGATGGGAATGGGTTACGAGTACATGGATGGAAAAGCAGAAGATAAGATCCTCCTTCCCGGCGGTGTCACTACTTACAATAAATCGTACGACATGATTGAAGACGCGGGATTTGCTGCTGAACAAGCGAAGCAAATGATCGCCGCAAAATCTGTTGAGCCCGGTAAATATGATCTTGTGCTGGAACCTTCTCATCTATGGCTTACTATTCATGAATCTGTAGGGCACCCTACAGAACTGGATCGGGTTCTTGGATATGAAGCCAACTACGCCGGCACAAGCTTCCTCACATTGGATAAATGGCAAACCAAAAAATTCAACTTCGGAAGCAAGCAAGTAAACTTTGTCGCCGATAAAACTCAGGTTGGATCACTTGGTGCTGTTGGCTATGATGACGAAGGTGTGAAGTGTAAATCATGGGACCTTATCAAAGACGGTATTCTTGTCAACTACCAGGCTATCCGTGATCAGGTTGGAATTATAGGACAAAGTGAATCACATGGCTGTTGCTACTCACAAAGCTGGGCCGATGTACAGTTCCAGCGCATGGCCAATGTTTCATTGCAGCCGGGTAAAGAACAATTGACTCCTGCACAAATGATAGCGGGCGTAGAAAAAGGAGTTTACATTGTGAAAGACTCTTCATTCTCAATTGATCAGCAGCGTTATAACTTCCAGTTTGGCGGAGTACTGTTCTTTGAAATCAAGAACGGAAAAATAGAAGGCATGCTGAAAGATGTTGCCTATCAGGCCAACTCACAGGAGTTCTGGAATTCATGCGCACAGGTTTGTGATGCACGTGACTACCGTGTTCCCGGAGCTTTTAATGATGGCAAAGGACAACCTGGTCAGATTAATGCTGTTTCTCATGGATCAGCAACGGCCCGATTCAACGGAGTGAATGTGATCAACACAGCAAGAACTATATAAATCAACATTGAAAAATTAAATCGCAAGTAACATGGCAATACTTTCAAAAGAAGAAGCTAGAAAAATACTGGAGAAGGCCCTTAGCTATTCGAAAGCAGATGGTTGTTCTGTAAGTCTTAACGGCACCGATCGTGGCAACATACGCTACGCACGCAATAGTGTATCCACTGCGGGAGAAAATACAAATGTTGTGTTAGGTGTATCCTCCAACTTTGGAAAAAAGTTAGGCACAGCCACCATCAATGAATTCGACGATGCCTCACTCGAAAAAGTTGTGAGACGTTCTGAAGAGCTTGCACAGCTCGCTCCGGAAAATCCTGAGTTTATGGATGCACTGCCACAACAAACATATGGGGGTGAATCAAAAACGTGGTCTGAGGCCACTGCTAAGATCACTCCGGAATACCGCGCACAGGCAGCCGCGGATAGTATTGGTCCCGCGGCAGCGAAAGATGTTACCTCCGCCGGCTATCTCGAAGACAGTCGCTCATTTTCAGCTATTCTGAATAATAAAGGATTGTTTGCTTATAATAAAGAAACCGGCGTTGACTTCACAGTCACTATGCGCACCAATGATGGTACTGGATCCGGATGGGCAGCACGAAGTGTAAATGATGTAAGTAAGCTTAACGCAGCCACGACATCCAAGATTGCTATTGATAAAGCATTGCAATCCCGTAACGCAAAAGCATTGGAACCAGGAAAATATACTGTTATTCTTGAAGCATCAGCAGCCGCTGATCTTGTTCGCCTGATGCTGAACATGAACGCCAGGCAAGCCGATGAAGGCAGAAGTTTCCTTTCTAAAAAAGGTGGTGGTACCAAAGTAGGTGAAAAATTAGTTGACGAGCGTGTTAACATCTACACTGACCCATGGAGTGATGAAGTCCCTTCTTCACCATGGCAAAATGACGGACAAGCTCGTAAGAAGATGGACATTATAAAGAACGGAGTCGTCTCCGGACTTTTCTATGATCGCTATTGGGCAACACAAAAGAATGTTGCGCCCGTGCCTTTTCCAAGCAATGCTATTATGGAAGGCGGAACAGCCTCATTGGAGGATATGATCAAAGACACCGCCAAAGGAGTTTTGGTAACACGGTTCTGGTACATACGCCCTGTTGATCCACAAACATTGCTGTTTACAGGCCTGACACGTGATGGCACTTTCTACATTGAAAACGGAAAGATAAAGTATCCTATTAAAAACTTCCGTTTTAATGAGAGCCCGATCATCATGCTCAATAATCTTGAAACACTTGGTAAGGCAGAACGCGCTGTTACGAGCGAGGGACAGTTGAGTTTGTTTATTCCTAATATGAAGATCAGGGACTTTACGTTTAGTAGTTTGTCGGATGCGGTTTAGGTTTTTTCCCACAGATTGCACAGATTTTTACGTTTGAATACAAAGACATTTCAACAGATACCACAGATTTAATTCGCAGGTTTTAGCAGAATTCTAAGAGTTCCGCGAAAAATCTGCGAGTATTTGATCTGTGCAATCTGTGGGAAATGCATTCATTGCACTCCTTCCAATAAAATGTTAATTATGTCAAAGGGAAACCTTTTCCCTCACGACACGTCTAATCGTTATTAAATCAACTTAAATCCCTACCAATTTGAAACGTCGAGATTTTATTCAATTGACGGGCATGGGCGCTGCTGGTGCAGCCATGCTCACGGGCATTCCAGAAATGGGAATGGGTCATGCCATTTCTCCGGAACGAGCTCTGGAAGTAATTGATCCTGCCTTAAAAAAACGGATCGCTGATGTAGCACTTAATGCTGCCCGCTCGAAGGGAGCTACCTACACCGATGTGCGCATCGGGCGTTATCTGAATCAATTCGTTGTTACCCGTGAGGACAAGGTCCAGAACATTGTAAACACAGAATCTTATGGTGCTGGTATTCGGGTCATTGCCAACGGAGGCTGGGGATTCGCGGCAACAGACAAGATGGACAACGACAGCATTGCAAAGGCAGCAGAACTTGCAGTAGCCATTGCTAAGGAAAATTCACGGTTACTGACCGAGCCTGTACAATTGGCACCACAAAAAGGTTATGGAGAAGTAAGCTGGAAAGCACCCATAGAAAAAAATGCGTTTGAAGTTCCTATGAAAGAAAAAGTAGATCTGTTGCTAAACGTCAACAGTGTTGCCATGAAGGGAGGAGCCGATTACATTACATCATTGCTTTTCCTTATTAACGAACAAAAATATTTCGCCTCCACCGATGGAAGTTATATTGATCAGGATATCCATCGTATTTGGCCCGCATTCTTTATTACAGCGATAGACAAAGCTTCAGGAAAATTCGAAACGCGCAATACCTTAAGTGCTCCAATGGGCATGGGGTATGAATATCTGAATGCACGTCCACAGGATAAAATAACCGGTGGGCCAACGACATTATTCAAAGGTCGTTATGACATGTTTGAAGATGCGAGGTTAGGTGGATTGCAGGCAAAAGAAAAATTAACAGCCAAGTCAGTTGAACCCGGCAAGTATGATCTCGTCCTTGATCCCTCCCACTTATGGTTAACAATTCATGAATCTGTTGGACATCCAACAGAACTGGATCGCGTGCTTGGATACGAGGCGAACTTTGCAGGCACAAGCTTCCTTACATTAGATAAGTGGGAATCCAAGAAATTCAATTTCGGAAATAAGCTTGTTAACATCGTTGCTGATAAAACACAGGTGGGTTCTTTAGGGGCCGTTGGCTATGATGATGAAGGTGTGCAGTGCGGCAAATGGGATATTATCAAGGATGGTATTTTAGTGAACTACCAGGTGATCCGCGACCAGGCACATATTCTTGGATTGAAAGCATCACAAGGTTGCTGTTACTCACAAAATTGGGCTGACGTTCAGTTTCAGCGTATGCCAAACATTTCATTGCAACCTGGCAAGGAAAAGAAAAGTGTGGATGATCTTATTAAAGGAGTTGAGAAAGGAATTTATATTATCGGTGATGGTTCTTTCTCAATCGATCAGCAACGTTTTAATTTTCAGTTTGGTGGTCAGTTATTCTACGAAATCAAGAATGGTAAGATTGCGGGCATGCTGAAAGATGTTGCCTATCAAAGCAATACTCAGGAGTTCTGGAACTCGTGCGCAGGCATTGCTGATGAAAGCGATTACCGTCTTGGGGGTGCATTTGGTGATGGTAAAGGACAACCGCCTCAAAGCAATTCAGTTTCGCACGGTTCTTCTACCACGCGTTTTAATGGAGTCAATGTCATCAACACAGCAAGAAAAATAGGATAACCATGCTAATACTTACAAAAGAAGAAGCACAGGCTTTAATGAAAAAAGTACTGGCCTTCTCCAAAGCCGATGAGTGCGAAGTCAATCTCACCGGAAGCAATGCGGGTAATGTTCGCTATGCACGCAATTCAGTATCCACCAGCGGTGGCATAAGTCAGATGAGCCTTGCAGTGGCTTCAGCATTTGGAAAAAAACTAGGGATTGCCACTATCAATGAATTGGATGATGCCTCGCTTGAAAAAGTTGTTCGCCGCTCGGAAGAGCTGGCGCAACTGGCACCGGAGAATCCTGAGTTTGTTTCATTCCTGGGACCACAAAAATATGCTGAGCCAGTAACATTCATTCCTGCAACAGCGGCTATTACACCAAAACTTCGCGCTGACAATGTTGCGGCAAGCCTGAAAGTAGCAAGAGATGCAAAAGCAATAGCCGCTGGATTTCTTGAGGACAACAGTGGTTTCTCAGCGATGATGAATTCACACGGATTGTTTGCGTACAATACAACGACCTACACCAATTTTTCAATTACGGTTCGTACAGAAGATGGAAAAGGATCCGGTTATGCAACACGTGGATTTAATGATGTTGCCAAGCTTGATACAAAAGCAGCAACAGAGATTGCTATTGAGAAGGCCGTTAAGTCAGCCACGGCAAAAGCGATTGAACCTGGTAAATACACCGTCATACTTGAGCCCGCAGCGGCGGCCGTATTACTGGAGAACATCTTCTTCGCCCTTGATGCGAGACAAGCAGATGAAGGTCGTAGCTTTTTAAGTTTACCTGGTGGTAAAACACGTCAGGGTGAGAAGCTGATGGATGAAAGAGTTAATATATATTCTGATCCATTAAATCCTGAATTACCAACAAGCACCTGGACAAATGATGGACGTCCGCAGGAAAAAACGACGTGGATTGAAAAAGGTGTTGTTAAGAACCTGACATTCTCCCGTTACTGGGCAGAGAAAAAAGGAGTTAAAGGAATTCCTTCTCCCGATGCTTTCATCATGGAAGGCGGCACAAAATCGGTTGCTGAATTAATCAAGGGAACCAAGAAAGGAATATTGGTCACGCGTTTGTGGTACATCCGCACAGTAGACCCTCAATCACTCTTACTAACAGGATTGACCCGCGATGGCACGTTCTATATTGAAAACGGAGAGATCAAATATCCGATCAAGAATTTTCGTTTCAATGAAAGTCCGATTATAATGCTCAACAACCTGGAAGAACTAGGTAAAGTTGAGCGGACGGTAAGCGTTGAGTCAAACACAAATTATCTTCTGCCTCCGTTAAAGATCAGGGACTTTACATTTAGCAGTTTGTCGGACGCTGTGTAGAAGTTGATCGTAATGAGTTAATCGTTATTCGTGGCGCTGAATCAATAGTGCGCTCTGGATAACGATTAACTTTTTTATTGGCCTGTGCAAAGTTTACAGGCTATAAAGCAATAATGTTTAACCCCGCAGGGTATAGCGAATCTGTCGGGAAAAACTCCCTGCTAGATAGAATGACAAAATTAAATGTTAATAAATGTCGAATACATTCTCGCAGATTTAAATCTGCAGATTTTCGCGGAATTCTAGGAGTTCCACGAAAATCTGTGAGTATTAGATCTGTGCAATCTGCGGGAAATGCACTTAAGACTACAATCATACTGCGATATTCGCAACCTTTTAATCGATGAGCTTTGGCATTGGATAAGCACCTTGTTAGTGCACGTTATTATCCTCTCGATTGGGCAATTGATTGATAAAATTTTCTGCGTGTTCTTTATGACCCTCCAGCCCTTCGAGCGTAATGTAGCTTTGACGGTTTGCCGATTGGATTATATTCATAAATATTAAGTCAGATTTTATTTTTTTAAAGTCAAATGGAATAGCCTTCTGATGGAAATTAAACTCCTTGAAGTCACTAATTACTCTAGGTCCAAAATTCTCGTCAAAAAATTTTTGAGTCTTCCTGCCCCATTCCGTATAGAACTCGGCATCCAAGTAGTATCCAATTATGCTACCTCTTAATTTGTCGTCAGAAACACTAAGAAGCCCTGAAGCCTCCAAATTCTTATATCCAGTTAATTGCGGGCTATAAATTGGATTTGTTCCCATCCATGAAAATGCAATGGACAAGGAGTCAGTCATTTCAGGGCTTTTTGGCAACTTACGAATCAAATATTCTCTAAGCTTAATTGCCTCCTTGCAATTTTTTATTTTGAAGTCTAATTGATCAATGTCATTTTGAATAGACTCTCGTAGCAGAAACAATAATTGCCCTTCCTTGAATTTATCAGCTCGATTTGTTCTCCATTCGTCAAATACGAGACAAGCTAATACCGATAAATATTAAAAGAATCTCTCCTAAGGCAGATGCCCAGTTAAAGGTAATTTGTCTAAACAGTTTCATAGCAAATGCACTCTAATGTTTAACTAACTACAGTTATACCTGTACTCTTTCTTGGACCGATTCATGAACGTCTATGGACGATACAGACTCTTCCATTCATTTTCATATTTATCTCCTTTTACCCACATCGGATGCGCTTTGTTGTCGGCGATATATTTAGCAGCAAGCACGTAAGCTTTGATAAACTTCAGGCCATAATTGAGTGATTTGAGTGAATTGGAAGAAAGAGTATGTTACCCCTATTAGCGCTATGAGCCAAAATACCCAAAGTGCACAGAATAACCAGAAACTTATGAAAACGGAATACGTCACCACCGCCATCGTTTACCCTAATTCTCGTATCCACGTCGGGTGGGCATGGGAGTG
>JANYDR010000183.1 GCA_025363495.1 Cyclobacteriaceae bacterium
GAGTCGTTAAGACCACCCGCGCTGATGGTACTGGAGTAACATCCGGGAGAGTAAGTCGTTGCCTGACTTTTATATTTAAGCCCTTGTAGAAATACAAGGGCTTTTTTTATGCCTGAGATTTTGAATGTTTAATTTTAATGCTTGCAGGGAAAGAACGAATTGCTAGTATGTTTATGAAATACACTGAACATAATGTCCGATTACATTCATCATGAAGACCCTCAGATAAGTGATCAGCGTCGTACCTGGCCTTTTTACCTTCTTGTTTTCTCAATTTTTCTAGCGCTGGTAAGCCCTCATCTGCTCTCAGACGGGATGTTCTTAGACGGGCTCATCTATGCAACAATTTCCAGAAATTTAGCCGAAGGTCTCGGGGGGCTATGGACTCCCTACTATACGGGACCGGCCGGCACTGTTTTTTATGAGCACCCGCCTTTTGCATTTTGGCTTCAAGGCATCTTCTTCAATATGTTTGGTGATTCCATTTACGTAGAACGTATTTACTCGTTCATGACGTTCATTGTAACGGGATATCTTATAGTTCGCATTTGGGAAAGCACAGTAACGGAAGAGTCGTTCCGAGTAGGCTGGCTATCACTGTTTCTTTGGGTCATCACCCCAACAGTTTTTTGGGCTGCGACCAATAATATACTGGAGAACACCATGATGATTTTTATGAGTTGTTCTGCCCTCTTTTATATACGCAGCTGGTCCGGCAAGTATCATTTCTTACTTCTAGCCATTTCTGGTTCACTCCTCTCACTGGCATTTCTTACGAAGGGATTTACTTCACTCTTTCCGCTTTCTTTGCCGTTCTGGGTTTGGCTGATAAAAAAGGAAAACGATTTTTTAAGAATGGCCACCGATTCACTGATGATAATAGTTTTTACCAGCTTGCCTTTGATTGTTTTGTTCAGCATTGATTCAACTGCCCACGATCATTTCTTCTTCTATCTTGACCATCAAGTGGTGACCAGTATTATGAATACCAGGAAGGGGGAAAGTCATTTTTCGGTTTTACTATTTTTCCTGAATGATATCTTGCCTCCCTTAATTGTGTCAGGCATCATCGCTTGTGTTGCAATCAAAAAGAAAGTTGTAGCATGGAAGGAACTCAAAGAAAATAGTCAGTGGGCTTTGATCTTCTTTATGACAGGTCTATCGGGTGTTATTCCTATGATGATCACGTCAAATCAAAGTAGTTTTTATATCCTGCCAGCATTTGTTTTTTTTAATTTGTCTTTAGCACTGTGGATTTCTCCGGCGCTAGCCGCCTCTTTAACGAGGTTAAAATCCATTCGAATAGTTAAAGCTACTGCCCGGCTGTTGTTAGTGGCAAGTCTTGCTTTTGCCACTGCCCAAATTGGTACTATCGGCCGAGATGAGGATGAGCTGAATGATGTATTCAAAATTGCAGGTGTCGTACCCCAGGGATCTATGATCAGCATTAGTCCAACAGTGGCAGACATTTGGGGCCTACATGCTCAATTTGCCCGATATGGTCACATTTCGCTGGATTCGCAATCCTTGTTGCCGTATTTGGTGGTAATGAAAGGCGACAAAGGCATACCTGTCAATTATAAAAGAATTGATCTGGATACTTCTTTATATGAATTGTATAAAAATTTTTAACTGAAATTTGAAGACATCTGAATCTATTTTCTCTAAACTCATGCAGGCTTTATCATGGTTTTTCAATTTTACTCAGGGCTCTCAGATCGCCCGCCTTACCCAACCCGAACCTCAATCAAATCTGAACTACCAAAAGAAGCCGCAGCAGATTGAATTTGTAATGGGGTAATTTTTTGAATGTGCTCCATTAAACTGGTGTAGTAGTTATCCGAAAGACCATAGAGATGCGTGTTCTTGACTTTTTCTGCTACTGAAAAAAGTGTTGAGTTTTCGGATTGCCAACTGCCAATGAAATAGTTTCTTGCGATTTCTAATTCCTGCTCTGAGACTAACTCATCCTGAAGAACTTTTATTTCATGTTTTATTTCTTCGATCGCTCTTCCGGCATTTTGCTGATTGACTTCAGCACCGATCACCCAAAAACTATCGCGTAAGAGATGATTCATTGAAGAATAGATACCGTATGTTAAGCCTTTTTCCTCTCGAATGTTTTTCATGAGACGTGATCCGAAAAAGCCTCCAAGAATATGATTGAACATGACAGCGTCAAAGTATTCTTTACTATCACTTTTTGGCAAGCATTTTTTCCCCAGGCGGATAGATGCCTGTACACTTGTTGGCCTTGGCACAAGCACAGAGCTCCCCGGCACGCGCTCGAACTTGCTTCGTTCTTTACGATGGGATAATGAGGGAGGGAGCATACCGATCACCTCACTCATCTCGCTATCACTCAACTTACCTATCAGAAAGGCGCTGTTAAGTGAAAAGCGATCCAGAAAGAAGGTGCGAAGATCCTTACGTTCAATCTTTTTAACATCTTCCTCTTCTACAGAACTACCATAAGGATGATTTTTACCAAAGATTGCACTCCGTATATCTTTTGATGCTACAACGCTGGTCTTGCCGTTGTTAACACGGAGGCCTTGTGTAAAGATTTCCTTCATCAATCTTAATTCCTCTCCATCGAAGGAGGGATTTATAAGCAAATCAATTACGATATCTAATGCTGCTACTATGTTTTTCCGCAATGAAAATAACGAAACCGTCACAACGTCATAGCCTTGGTTGATTTCCAGATGGCCACCCAACGTATCTATGACTTCTGCAATTTGAAACGAATTTCTTTTTTCTGTTCCTTTTGATAGCATTTGGGAAGTGAAATGGCTAACTCCCATTTTAGGTTCATACCACTTACCAGCTTCGAAAACTAGCTCAAGCTTTACTACTTCCTGTTCCAATTCGCGGAAAGCAAAAAGCTCAACTCCATTACTTAGTTTAAAAGTTTCAGGCTGAGCGAGGGAATAATCGGAAGAGAGGCGAAAAGGTGGAGCCTGGGTCCTGTCCAGTATAGTCATTACTCAGTTACGGATTCTTCTTCTTTGACCTTTTTCTCGAAAAGCATCATGATGGTGAAACGCAATGTTTCGGCAAGAGCATTTTCCCGTCCATTGGTGGGAACAAGATAGGCTACATCCAATCCAAACTTATTATACCGGAATCCAACACCAGCCGTAGCATATTTTCTATTGCCTTTGTCTTTTGCCTCATTAAAATACCCAAGACGTCCTGCAAAAACACTGTTATGCCAATATTCTACTCCAAAAGAAGTGGTAATTTCACTAATCTCTTCACTAAAGCCGCCTCTCGCATCGGTAAAAGAGCCAAGCACTCCGCTTAACATCGACTTGGTTTTACTTCCCGGATAAGGACTTGGAACCATTAACTTGTTAAAATCAAGAGCAAACGTAAAGCTGTTAAGTGGATCTACTTCAATTTTATAGGCACTTCCTATCCGAAGATTGGTGGGAAGGAAGTCTTTATTGTTAGCATCCGAATAAGATATTTTTCCGCCAAGGTTAGTGATGGTTGCACCGAAAGCTAGATTGGAATTTTTCCAAACCATTGGCTTGTTATAATAAAAGCCGAAATCCACAGCTACAGAATTGGCAGGTTTAGCATCAAATGAGTTGGTCGACAGATATCCGGTGAGATTTGAATGAATGTACCGGAGTGCTCCTCCAATACTCATGTGTTCTGTCAATAAACGCGAATAGGTAACATCAAACGCAAATTCCCTCGGATTATATCTTCCAAGAAGGTCCGCTGGATCAGGGCCTTGATTAAACTGAACTTCTCCCAGGTTAAAATATTTCATAGAAGCAGCAACCGTCTGTGTTCTGTTTATCTTATAAAAGCCAGAGAGATAAAACACATACATGTCATTAATGATCTTACCTAACCAAGGGGTATAAGAAGCTGAAACTCCATATCCTTTGTCGATGAAGGCCAGCTTTGCGGAATTCCAATAGCCGGCATTGGCGTCGGCAGAGGTCGCCACCCCTGCATCACCCATACCGGCGGCACGCGCATCAGGAGTAATTCCTAGAAACGGAACTGCTGTGGTAATCACTTTGTTGGTTGTATCCTGGCCTATGAGGGCGGTTCCTGTACCCTTAATTGTCTGGGCACCAGACTCGAGAACACAGAAGGAAACGATTAAAGCCAATGCTAACTTATTCATAATCAACATCTAAGGGGATAAAGATAATCAATTGGATATTATAACCTTGGTAATTTTTTCATTTTTAGAACCGTCCTGCTCAGAACGAACTGAAAGCTTTAGCAAGTATAGCCCCGCTCCTAATTTTGTGCCGTTTGTCGAGGTGGCTTCCCATGTCGGGAGGTCTACTTGATACGCGCTTCCGCTGATTTGGTAAGTGTTATAAACCAGAAGTTGTCCCAACTGATCAAAGATAGCTACTGCCACATCGAGATCCTCTCCCGAACGATTATGCTTAAATCGGAATGTAGTCGATGAAGAGACCGGGTTTGGATAGTTAAATAATTGCTCAATTTGAATTCCGCTTTGGTCAGAAACTGAGAACGAAATTGTTGTTGAGCTGGTATTTCCATAAGTATCAGACGCGGTCAAAGTTAGATGATGCTGTCCTGCTTTCAGCCCATCGATGGGGTAATTAACCTTACCGCGACTAACGTTATCAATATCCGATTGATAATATTTATTCACTATGACAGTCAGGGTGTCGTCCAAGATTGCGGTTATTGATTTTTGTGGCGTGAAATTAGAAATATTAATCCCATTTTCATCCGACAAAATGGCTACAATCTTGCTGCTGCTACCCGCAATTCCGCCATTGACAAAGGTAGTGTCTCCCATAAATAACTGGATGGAAGGCCCTTTTGAGTCAGGTCCAGGGTTTTTTTCAATTGCTCCTATGTTTAACGAAGATTCTACTCCTGTGACATCTTTAAGACTATTCGATGAGGAATACAATCCCAATTTACTAGTGCCTACAGTAGGGTTGATGGATGAAGGGACTATAAATTCAAATTCAAACTCACCATTTCTTACACTTGCCTGTCCACGAAATATTGCATTGTCGCGGCCGAGGTAATCAAACGGAGGATTTTCGTCACCTTTTGTTTTTTCATTGGTTGGTTTATCGAATAGGGAGGCAGCCAACGTGCCATTATAACTTGTATTTGAAATGCCATTCGAATAGACTGAACCCTTTACTTTAATCTTTGATAACGCTTTAAGAGTATCCGACGCTGATGTAATATTTTTTAATTCAGTGATTCTTACTTCCGACCCTGGCATTGCCAGCTTCATAGACGGATCACACAACAATGAAAAATTTCGATTAGAGACTCCGCTAATACTATTATTTTTCGTGTCTAGCATGATGGATCCAAGATCTCTGAATTGGTTTTGATCCTTTTTAAAGAGCGATTGATAAAACGCTTTGTTGAGAGTAAAGTTAGTACTTGAATTAACAGGCCTTGCGGTGGTAAGCAATCCGATTGTGCCACCACTTTTTTTAAAAAGTGAAAGTTCTGCAGTTGATATTAGTCCTGGATCATCATTTCTTCCAAATTCGCACGTGGCGGTAACGAGTAATGGATAACGAGGTGAGGTCTTCCATTTCTCCAATGAAACCTGGTCCAGTATTCTTTCCTGTGCCAATTGTTGTTCACCTCCATGACCTGTATAGTTGACGATCACCACACCTCTGCAGACACTGTTACTAAGCGCATTTGTCGCATCGGGAGATACCTGACCAATGGCGCTGTTAATTTGCTTATAAGCATCAAGATAAATTTTCTGTGTATTAAACTCAGGATGATCAACTTCAAGACTTTCCGCAAGCTGGTCAGCCTGACTTTGATGTATATTGTAGTCACCATCATCGGCAACAAATAAAATTTCTTTCCGCCAATCACCCCAATTTTTATTTTCGTATTGAATGAGCTTGTCAACTACAATTGTGGCTTCGTCGATTTTTTTTATTGGAAGTCGCCCT
>JANYDR010000196.1 GCA_025363495.1 Cyclobacteriaceae bacterium
GTCAGAAAACATCGAAAACGAATACTAAAAACAGACCATGCTCAACCGAAAACCTTTTACTGATTTTAATCAATTTAGGATGTTAACTTTCACTGTTCACTTTCCTTTAAAATGAACTGTTCACTTTAGGCGGAATCTCCAGTAAGCTGCTCGTTTTTATCTTTTTGAGCGTCCCAGTTAGAGGAAATTGATGTTCCTGTTTTGGTTACCGAGCCTGTTGTCTTAAGTCCAGCCAATGTTAATTCACGCACCATGCCATTGTCTTTTGACTTTACATTTTTTACCGTATCAAGCTTTGTGCTTTCAGTGATCTCAAGAGAATTTATTTTTACAATGAACTCCGGATTCGCGTTGTCGAGAACGAGATGATCGTTTGCCATTTCAGTCTTAAGTCCCTCGATGTAAGCGTTTCTGTACTCTTCGTCAGTGTGTTTACTTAGGTAGTCGGAGTTTCCTGCTTTCTTTCGAATGATAGCGAAGTCTGTATTATAGGAAATGCGTACATCGTGGTCCAATGGTTTTGCTACGTAGCAGCTTTGAAGAAGTAGTATAACGGATGCTAAAACGACTAGCGTTGTGAGGTGTTTCATTAAGAGGGGTTTAGGTATTTTAATATGCGCGGATGTGTTCATGTGCCAACGTGCGCACTTGAACACATCCACACAATTATTCTTTACGAGCTACAGCAATCTTAACATCTTCACCATTTCCTGCTGCCTCCGCACCCTTCTCTTTCTCAGCTCTTCCCAGGTCAATCTCTTCTCCATCTCTATTTAGGAAGTGGAATTCAACGATTCCAAGTGAGGTGTCTTTTACAAGATTTACCCAACGTTTGTATTTAAAAAACCATTTAACACGTTTTGAAAATAGCCCTTTGGTATAGTAGGCATATAGAAAAGGGTGTAATGCGAGCACAAGGTTGGGCTCATTTTGTTTTTCAAACAAGTGTTGAATATGCTCTTCGATCTGATCTGTAATAAGAATGCTGGCGGTGATGCTTCCTGTTCCATTACAGGTAGGGCAAACTTCTTTAGTGGCAATGTTCATCTGCGGGCGAACGCGCTCGCGGGTGATCTGCATTAAGCCGAATTTTGAAAGAGGAAGTACAGTATGCTTTGCGCGATCCTGCTCCATCTCATCCATCATGGTTTTGAAGATGAGTTTTTTGTTGTCGGCACTGCGCATGTCAATGAAGTCCACTACAATGATTCCGCCCATATCACGCAATCTAAGCTGACGTGCTACTTCTTTGGCTGCTTCAATGTTGACAGACAATGCAGTGGTTTCCTGATTCTCCTCGCGATTGGATTTATTTCCGCTGTTTACATCAACAACATGAAGAGCTTCTGTATGTTCAATGATCAGATAACCTCCGGCCCGTAAGCTTACCGTCTGGCCAAAAGCTGACTTGATAAGTTTTTCAATGCCGTAATGTTCAAAGATCTTGGCCTTGCCGGTGTAGAGCTTTAGAATCTTGTCTTTATCGGGAGCAATGGTATGTATGTATGCCTTTGCTTCCTCAAAAATTTTCTTGTCGTCGACGTGAATATTGTCGAAGGACTCATTGAGCAAATCTCTGAGAATAGAGGAAGTCTTGCTTAGCTCACCGATGATTTTATCACGTGGGTTAGCATTGACGAGACGTGCTGCACCTTCTTCCCAGGTCTTCACCAGGTTTCGAAGGTCTTTATCCAATTCAGCCACTTCCTTGCCCTCTGCGACAGTGCGTACGATCACACCGAAGCCTTCAGGCTTGATTGATTGGATAAGGCGTTGTAGGCGTTTACGCTCCTCACTGCTGCTGATTCGTTTTGAAACGTTCACAGAGTTGGAGAATGGCACCATGACCAGGTATCTCCCGGCGATGGATAGCTCCGTAGAAAGTCGCGGTCCTTTGGTGGAGATCGGCTCTTTTACAACCTGAACAGGAATGAACTGGTTCTTTGAGAGCTGTTGGCCGATTTTTCCATGCTTGTCGATATCTCGTTCAGCCTGGAATTTATCAAGTCGACCACCGGTGATCTTTTTGGCGCGAACCAACTTTGTGAATTTCTGAAGGGAACCAAATTGGGGTCCCAGGTCCAGATAGTGAAGGAAAGCATCCTTTTCGTACCCGATGTCAATGAAGGCGGCATTCAAACCCTGAACAACTTTCTTTACGTTGCCCAGGTAAATGTCTCCTACAGAGAACTTGCTTCCGCCATTGTCTTCATGAAATTCTACCAGTTGCTTGTCGCGCAGTAAGGCGATGCGGCATCCTTCCGGAGTAGCGCTGATGATTAGTTCGTTACTCACGGTTAATCAGGATGACTTACTTTTTCTTGTGACGATTTTTTCTCAAACGTTTTTTACGTTTGTGGGTCGCCATTTTGTGTGCTTTTCTTTTCTTACCGCTTGGCATAGTGTTTTACTGTTTTGCCCCGACGAGTCAGGGTCGATTAAAAAATTATTTAAGTTCCTGCAGATACGAATCAGCAGTGGCTTGCACTGAAGGATCCGAATCCATTTTTTTTACTTTTTCAAATTGCTGACGGGCTTTTTCCTTATCGTTGAGGTTCATGTAGGCAACACCGAGGAGCAACTGTCCCTGTATATGCTTTTCATTCACCACCGCAAGCTTCTCAAGCCATTCTGCTGCCTTGGGATACTGACCTGATTGTATGGACAGCATTCCCATGTTGAAGAGTGCCAGTTCATTGTTAGGATCTGTAGCCAGTACTTCTCTTAGAATTCCAACACCTTTCATGGGGGCTGAAGTAAGGTACGTCATGCCCATCTTGGTTTTTATCTCAAGATTTTTCGGATTCTTCTCCAGGATTTTCGAATAGATCTCCTGGGTTTTACCCGCCAATGCTTTTTGCTTTTCAGCATTTAAGGCAAAGGTATAGGCGTCGTAGTACGCGTTGCCCGCTTTTAGGAGGCTCTCATCAGTTTTAAAGAACGTCATTGCTCGTTCGGCAAACCATGCTGCGCTGTCAAAGAGACCAGCTTGGTTATAAAGGCTCACCAAAGAGTCGGCAAAGATAGCATTTTTTTCTTCCGGCAAAGCGGATAAGTAGCGGGCTCTCAATCGGTTAATGTTATCGCGAACGCCTTGAGGAGTTTGACCGTGCGGCCCGGCAGGAATAGTACCAGAAGTTTTTGCCTCTGCGCTTGTTTGAAGCTGGCTATCATTTTCAACTACCGCCTTTGGAAGGAGGAATAACCCAATGATAAGAAGGGCACTTGTAACTAGTAAAATGATCCGGGTTTTTAACATTGGCATGAGGAGTTGGGCATTAGGCATCAGGCATTGGGAGACTCAGTTTACCGAAGCAGACCCAATGCCTAATGCCTAAGACCTAATGCCTATTTACTTTTCAGCAAGTTGCTTTACCTTGTCGCTGCTCTTGATCTTGTTGATGAATACTTTTGCCGGCTTGAAGCTTGGGATAAAATGCTCTTCGATTACGATCGCGGTGTTGCGCGAAATGTTGCGGGCAATTTTTTTCTTTCGTTTTTTGTTTATGAAACTTCCGAAGCCGCGAACGTAGATATTATGTCCGCCAGACATGGAGTTTTTTACAATGGAAAAGAAGGCTTCTACCGAAGCGGTTACATCTGCTTTATCGATGCCTGTCTTTTCTGCGATTTGATTAATAACGTCTGCTTTCGTCACGTTGCTGGGGTGTTATTGCTTGAAATAAGGGACGGCAAAATTAATTTTCGCGGCCAGAATTAAAAACAATATTCAAAAATTCTGATTATCAATGAAATGAAGGAGGGATATTTCTCAAAAAAAATCATCAGCTGGTACCATGAGTATCATCGCGACCTGCCATGGCGAAACACCCAAGACGCATATAAAATCTGGCTTTCCGAAATTATTTTGCAACAAACAAGGGTCGCACAAGGCCTTCCTTACTATGAAAAATTTATTTTGAATTTTTCCAATGTTAAATCCTTGGCGAATGCAAAAGAGAGGGACGTATTGCGATTATGGCAGGGACTTGGCTACTACACCAGGGCCCGCAACCTTCATAAATGTGCTCAGGAGGTTGTAAGAAATTTCGATGGCAAATTCCCCAAAACGTTCGGAGAATTAAAGCAACTTCCTGGCATCGGAGACTACACCGCTGCTGCTATTGCATCATTCGCATTCAATGAACCCGTAGCAGTTGTTGATGGTAACGTTTATCGGGTGCTTTCAAGGGTATTTGGCATCGATAAAAATATTGCTTCACCTGAAGGAAAGATTTTTTTCTCCAAGCTTGCTAACCAACTGATTTCAAAAGATGAACCGGCTCTGCACAACCAGGCAGTGATGGAGTTTGGGGCATTAGATTGCCTTCCTCAAAACCCACATTGTGAAGATTGTATCTTTCAAAAGACGTGCGTTGCATTTCAGCAGGACCTACAATTAATATTGCCGGTAAAAATCAAGCAACAAAAAGTAACAAAGAGATACTTCTATTATTTTTTTGTGAGAAATGGGAAGAAAATTCTGATGACAGAGCGAACCGGAAAAGGAATTTGGAAGGGTTTGTATGACTTTCCCCTCCATGAAGAAAAAAGGCCTGTTCGTCCTGAGAAAATCATCGGGAAATACTTCCCATTAGACGGAAATGAGAAGGGCAGCCAAATTTCAGAAGAGTATAAACATGTTCTTTCTCATCAGATTATTCATGCACGATTTATACAAATCGATTGGCCTTCTGCTAAAGAGCTTCCTCCTTCCCTTATTCATTTAAATGCAAGGTGGTATTCATTGAATCAAATGGAAAAATTGCCGAAGCCGGTATTGATCACACGCTACCTCGGGGATCATTCCATTTTATAGGAGTCACAGAGATTTGGTATTTTTATGGTTCCGTCTTGCAAAAAGCATGATGGGCTTGATTGCTGATATCCGAACTAAAAATTGGGTAGTCATAGAAAATGAATCAAATCATAGTATTAATCACATAAATCATTGTACCATGGCAGGAGTTAATAAAGTTATTTTAGTTGGAAGGCTGGGGAAGGATCCCGAAGTAAGAAACCTTGAAAATGGAGCCACCGTTGCCAATTTTACTATTGCAACCTCGGAGTCTTATAAAGACAAAACAACGGGTGATAAAAAGGAAATTACCGAATGGCACAACATCGTTTTGTGGCGTGGATTGGCAGACATTGCCGCGAAATATCTTCACAAAGGAGACATGATCTATATCGAGGGAAAGTTGCGAACACGTTCATGGGAAAAGGAAGGCGTAACACGTTACACCACGGAAGTAGTTGGTGACAACATGACAATGCTGAGCACTAAACGTGAAGGAAGCGGCGGGGGAAACCAGGAATATCGTCCTTCAGCAGCTCCCCAACACAGCTCATCTGAAGATTATGGAAATTCATCAAAGGGTTCTGCCGACAACAGTACAGATGATCTTCCATTCTGATAAATTTTAAAGTGCAGGAAATCATTTTGGACGATCCGGGCTATCAGTTGACATTATTCACATGGAATTGAATTCTTTTTACGTATTCAGTTTCATTGCAATTGCTGTGCTGCTTTTTATGTCGGCATTAATATCTGCGTCTGAGGTCGCTTTCTTTTCACTTAAGACAGATGATCTTGATCAATGCCGCGAATCAAATGATCCTGGTTATTTAAATATCATCGATCTTCTCAAGCGACCAAGGTTGTTACTGGCTACAATTCTGATCATGAATAACTTCGTGAATGTGGGAGTTGTTACAATCTCCACGTTTCTTATGTGGGATCTGGCCAACACCCGGAACCCCACTGACACTATTGTTGGCGTGGTCACGTTTGCCACTACGTTTGCCATTACTTTTTTCGGTGAGATCATTCCCAAAGTATACGCCACGCAACGCAATATTTTTATTGCCCGCGTGATGGCCGGTGTCTGGAAAGTATTGGAAAAAATTTGCAGACCAGTGTCCTTCATATTGATGGGGATGAGCAGCTTGATTGAAAAAAGAATTAAAAGAAAAGGCTACAGCAGTACCGTTGATGAATTGAATCAGGCACTCGAGCTCACCACTGATAATGCCGAAACATCGGAAGATGAAAGGGAGATACTAAAAGGTATTGTGAATTTTGGAACGTTGGCTGTAAAGCAAGTGATGCGTTCACGACTTGAAATATCTGCCGTGGAGGTTGAATTGAATTTTAAAGAACTTCTGGAAGCTGTAGGTAAGTCAGGATTTTCACGCATACCGGTGTACCGCGAGACAATTGATCGCATAGAAGGCATACTGTATACAAAGGATTTACTTCCTTTTTTGGGTGAAAACGAAACATTCCAATGGCAGACTCTCCTAAGGGCAGGCTTCTTCATTCCTGAAACTAAAAAGCTCGACTCATTGCTAAAGGATTTCCAAAGTAAGCATGTGCACATGGCAATTGTAGCGGATGAGTATGGAGGGACAAGTGGTTTGGTAACGCTGGAAGATTTGATTGAAGAAATTATAGGAGAAATCAATGATGAGTATGATGAAGTTGCAATCCCTTATCAGAAAATAGATGACCGCACATTTGTATTCGAAGGAAAAGTTTCTCTCCATGCTTTTTGTAAAGCCCTTGAGCTTGATCCACAATATTTTGATTCTGTAAAGGGCGAGAGTGAGTCGTTGGGTGGATTGATGCTTGAGTTACACAATTCCATGCCCAATGCAGGAGATAAGATCACCTACGATCGTTTTTTATTTACAATTGTTTCGGTTGACCAAAAAAGAATAAAACGGATTCGGGTTACAATCATTGATGCTGAAACAGGTAATGAGGAATAACGATCATGAGTAGAAACCTGTTTGCCTTTTTTTTGATAGTGATCTTCGCGGTTGCCTGCTCACGGAACTATCAGCCAAAGCCGAAAGGGTACAACAGGTTAATTCTTCCTGAACCTTCCTATCGAATTTCTCCGGATACATTACCGTACAGCTTTGAATATTCCACTCATGCAAAATTCATGAAGGACACCTCGTGGGTAAATGAAAGTAATTGGGTGGAAATTTATTATCCTGAACTTAAGGCGACCATCCATGTGACTTACAAAAGCATCAAAAACGATCAAAAGCTTTTGAAAGAGTATTTAAAAGATGCCTATGTGCTCACGTCCAAACATCAGATCAAAGCGTACGCCATTGATGAAACCCTTGTTAAAACCCCCAGCGGAAAAACGGCGGTGATTGCAGAATTGGAAGGAGAAGTACCAAGTCAATTTCAGTTTACAATGACTGACTCTTCTCAAAATTTTTTACGGGGAGCTTTATATTTTAATGTTAAAGTTCAAAATGATTCGTTGCAACCAGCGATTGAGTATATGAAAAGGGATATGATGAGGTTAATTAATACATTGGAGTGGAGGAATTCAAATTTCAAAATTCAGAGTTCAAAGCTCTAGCCCTTGGTTGCACCTTCGATATTTAAAATGAATGTAGTTCTAGTCATTCTTCAACTTGGATCTCGTTCTAGAGGAGAGTTAACCATGCCTTATGACAGCACGCAGAACACAGGGCCGGGGTTTGGGATTTTTGTTGCATCTGTATTCTTGTTTTTAGCAATAGGCATAATCAAAGCTTATAGGGATGATAAAAAATGGAACGGAAGAGTAATGAATCGACCTCAGAGGAAAGAAAAGAATCAAGCAAACCTCACGCGTAAGTGACCGTTGAGTCTGAGCGACAAGAGCGCACTTGTTTCTGTGGTGTGGCGCGTGTTAGATTACTGTAAACCTCGAATTTTTCCATTTCATTTTTTCCTGACAGATGCTCTTGGTTTCCTGAATTTTACATTATTGGCAGGTTGAAGTTGTATCCTTAAATTTAACCCCACGTGCGTACGTGCGCACATGAACACATTCGCACATTGCCCTTCTTCGAAACATCCATCGAATTCCTCAAAGGCGTCGGCCCACAGCGTGCAGCACTGCTTCAAAAAGAATTAAAGATTTTTACGTTTGGTGACTTGTTGCAGCACTATCCGTTTCGTTACGAAGACCGTACTAAGTTCTATTCCATAAAAGAGATTACCGAAGAGATGCCATTTGTTCAACTCATTGGCAAGATCACTAAAATGGAAATGATCGGGCTTGGATTTAAAAAAAGATTGGTCGGACATTTTTCCGATGGCAATGGAACAATTGAACTGGTGTGGTTCCAGGCAATTCCATGGGTGCTTCAAAAAATAAAACCAGGTATTGAATACGTTGTGTTTGGTAAACCGAATCGCTTCGGAAAGACATTCTCGATTGCACATCCTGAAATTGAGCCCGTTAGCATGCGAAGTGAAAAAGAGGGATTTCTCCAGCCAATATATGCTTTAACAGAAACTCTTCGCAAGCGGCACATTGACAGCAAAGTCATTTCAAAACTGCAACACGAAGTTATAAAATCCTCACAAAATCACATTCATGAAACGTTGCCGGATTATCTTATTAAAAAATTTCGTTTCCTCAGTAAAAGGGAAGCTATTAACAACATTCATTTTCCATCTGGCATTGAAAGTCTGGCCGCGGCACAGGCGCGACTTAAGTTTGATGAGCTTTTTTATTTGCAGTTGCGATTATTGAAAATGAAACTTGTTCGATACGAGAAATTTAAAGGACAGATATTCAGTGATACCGCCATTCTTACACAATTTTACAAACAACACCTTCCATTCTCCCTTACTGAAGCCCAGAAGAAAGTTATCCGTGAAATTTATAATAATATGAAGTCCGGGCACCAGATGAACAGGTTGCTGCAAGGTGATGTAGGAAGTGGAAAAACAATTGTAGCGTTTATCTGTATGTTATTAGTGATCGGTGGAGACGCGCAGGCTGCTCTGATGGCGCCAACCGAAATTCTTTCGCAGCAACATTTCGCCAGCCTGAAAAAATACGCGGACGCAATGGGAATACCTATCGGACGGTTAACGGGGTCTACAAAGAAAAAGGAACGCAAAATCCTTCACGAAAAACTTCAAGACGGAACGATGAAGATTTTAGTGGGCACTCATGCATTGCTGGAAGAAGAAGTTAAATTTCATAAACTCGGTCTTGCCGTTATTGATGAACAGCATCGATTTGGTGTGGCACAACGTTCAAAGCTTTGGCAAAAAAACACTGAACTCTATCCGCACGTATTGGTGATGACGGCAACCCCCATTCCGCGTACACTGGCTATGACATTGTACGGTGATCTCGATGTTTCTACAATTGATGAATTGCCGAAGGGAAGAAAACCGATCAAGACAACACATCAATTTGATTCTCACAGACTACTAGTAAATGCATTTGTAAAAGAACAAGTTGAGCGTGGCCGCCAGGTGTATTTTGTTTATCCCCTCATTGACGAATCTGAAAAGCTTGATCTTAAACATTTAATGGACGGATATGAAAGTATCTCGCGTGCTTTTCCGGAGTATGCCATTAGTATTCTTCATGGACAAATGAAGCCTGAAGCCAAAGAATTTGAGATGGCGAGATTTGTAAAAGGTGAAACAAAAATTATGGTGGCGACTACTGTGATTGAAGTTGGAGTCGATGTTCCCAATGCTTCTGTAATGATCATTGAGAGCGCCGAGCGATTCGGACTTTCACAGCTTCACCAATTAAGAGGACGTGTGGGGCGCGGGGCAGAGCAATCATATTGTATACTGCTAACCAGTTTTAAGCTTAGCGCTGATTCGAAGCTTCGTATGGCAACCATGGTGCGGACCAATAATGGTTTTGAAATTGCTGATACAGATTTAAAACTCAGGGGCCCCGGTGATTTAATGGGAACCCAGCAAAGTGGGTTGCTGGATTTGCTGATTGCGGACCTTGGCAAGGACCAGCAGATTCTTTTGCAGGCAAGAGAAGCTGCCACTGAAATACTTAAGAATGACCCAGAACTGAAAAATTCTGAGCACCAACCCATAAAAAACCATCTTTCTTCTCTTAAAAAGACGGTTGTCAACTGGGCGAAAATCAGTTAGATCATTGCAACTAACTGTTATATTTAGGATTCGTTAGAAACAAAAATGAAAAAACTTTGCCTTCTTCTCATCTTCGTTGGCTTTGTTTATCAATATGTAAGTGCTCAAACCGGGCATTACTTTATCTCCCATAGTAAGCCGGGGAACGATAACATAAGTTATTTAAGTTTTGATATCCAGCAGGACAATAACGGGATACTGTATTTTGCAAACCGCTCTGGTGTTTTACAATTTGATGGACGTACGTGGACTCTGGTGCCCGTGGAGGGAGGAGTTTATTCACTTGCGGTAACGAAAACAGGTGACGTTTATGCAGCTAGCTCTTCCGGATTTGGAAGAATCGGAATGAATGATAAAAATCAGCTTACCTACTTATCACTCTCTGATTCTTTGCAGGGATCGAAAAATGTTTTTGCTGCTTACGCACTTGAAGACAATGTGTATTTTCTGAATGATGAGCATCTTTTCCAATATGACGTTGCTTCCGGTAAAGCGAAACAAATTTTTACGGCTACTCCTGCAGGTGGTTTGTGTA
Source organism: Cyclobacteriaceae bacterium (assembly GCA_025363495.1). GTDB lineage: Bacteria > Bacteroidota > Bacteroidia > Cytophagales > Cyclobacteriaceae > ELB16-189. Next base: position 10,479 of record JANYDR010000196.1, read on the forward strand.
CAGGATTGTTTCAAATAGGATCACAGGTTTATTTAAATACAGAAGATGATGGTTTAAAAAAAATTGCCGGAGAAACTCTTGAGCCGGCCAATATTCCAGGGCTGGATAGAGCTCAACTTGTTTTCAGCAAACCATCACCTGATGAAAAAACTTTTTTCATTGGTACGGATGACAGTCGTTTTTTTATATATAACGAAGGGCAGGCACTGACCGAATTTAAACCAAAAGACATTCTCTATTTATCAAGCAACGTAGTCGCCAATTGCACATGGGTAACTAACCGCATGATAGCAATAGGAACATTGCGCGGTGGTATAGTTTTCGTAGATCCGGAGACAGGGGAGACGCTGGAGATTTCAAATTATTATGCTGGGCTTCCTGACAACGAAATCTATGCCTTGCACACGGACCTCCATCAGGGAGTTTGGGTAGCACATGATTATGGATTTTCAAGAGTAGCGCCATTTCTCCCCTTCCGCACGTTTAACCACTATCCTGGACTCGCCGGAAATTTATTATGCGTTCAGTCGGTAGGTGACAAAGTATACGTAGGCACGACCCTTGGCCTCTTCCTGCTTTCTAAAGAAGAGATATTTCAAGATGAAGTGTATAAGGTAACAAGGACTACCAAGGTCACCAGCGTTAATAAAACTCAACCTGTTGAAGAGGCAAAAGAAGAACGCAAGGGATTTAGGCTAGGGCTTTTTGGCAAGAGAAAGAAAAAAAGTGCGGCCACAGCTGTCACCCTTCCCTCAAATACTATTGTTACATCAAACAAGACTCAGGTTCAAAGAACCAGAAAGATTCTAAAAGGAGTTGAGTACAGTTACAAACGAGTGGAAGGAATTTTAGGTAAAGTAGATCAACTGATGGTTGTCGGCAATAAATTATTGTGTGGTGGTGTAGGCGGTGTTTTTGAAATTGTTGGTTTAAATGCAATTGCAGTAAGTCGGGAGCCGATGCGGACGATCTTTTATTCGAAGAACCTGAAGCAATTACTTGTAAGCACTTATAATGATGAAATAAAGTCATATAAGGTTGTTGCCAACGCATGGCGGCAGAATGAATTTCCCGACACGCTTTCAACATATGCAGATTATATATTCGAAGACAATCTGGAGGACCTTTGGATTTGCGGAAGGGATCGTGCTGTAAAAGTGGAAATTGAAGACGGAGAGATATTGGACGCTGAGTCGATTCCACTTCCGCACACATCCGTGGACAAAACGGTTGGTCTTGCTTATGGCCCGGATGTATACCTCACACAGAATGGAGAGTTCTTCCGTTATTCGAGCACAAAAAATTCATTTCAGAAATATGATTCATTGCCTGGACCCAAAAAGTATTTTGCGTCAGCAGGGTACTTTTGGTTTTATGATGGGCACCAGTGGCGAACACTCGATCCCAAGCTTCAGGGTTCCATCAAAACCAAGTGGCTAGGATTGTTTCCCGACATACGGTTCATGGCACCAGCAGAAGTTGGTAAAAGCCTATGGGTAATTACGGCATCAAATGAATTGTATAAGTTCTCAAGTGATCAAAATCAATCAGCAGCTGCAAACCCACTCTTTTTGAAAGAGGTGCGAAGTCAGTTATCAAAATTTTCAACCCGGCAAAAATTAACGGTAGATGAGGGTGAAAGCTCTCTGACCTTTGAATTTATTCAACCAGAGTATGTGAGCTTGCAGGCAGTAGAGTATCGCTATTGGGTGAAAGGTCTTCAGCCAGGATGGTCTGAATGGTCAACTGGAAATAACGTAATCAATTTTCCGTTCCTCCCCCCTGGAAATTACAACGTGTTGATCCAGGCAAAAGATCTTTTTGATAAGATCACAGAACTTGATACAATAAATTTTAATGTTGTTCCACCATATTGGAAAAGGCCATGGTTCTATGCGCTTGAGTTTTTTGTCTTTGGGTTTCTTGTACTCTTATCCCGCAGACTTACAGAATCAAATGAAAAGTATCGTTACCTGAGTCGTTTCCTGTCTGCACTTACAGTGATCATGCTCATTCAATTTATGCAGACAATTGCAGAATATAATATTTCCTTTAAGAGTACACCGGTCGTGGAGTTTTTTATACAGGTGTTTATTGCTCTTCTTGTTCTTCCTGTAGAACAGTTTTTACGCAGCCGGATTGTAAAGAGTGCGGAATAGCATTTGAATTGACCAGGCAATTGCTAAATTCACCTAAGAATTTGAATTAGGGAAACCAAAGCGTATCTATAGAATTTTAATAACGACTATGTTTTTAAATCTTGAAACAGTCCCTCATGCCGCCAAAGGCTACGTAAAGCTTGTTGAACAGCCCGATGTGTTGCAGGCGCTGCGCATTTCCGGTTATCGAACGATGGAATTAATTCATTCAATTCCTGAAGCGAAGTGTGACCTTCGTTATGCGGAAGGAAAATGGTCGATAGGCGAAGTATTATGTCATATCATGGATGCAGAACGGATTTTTGCTTATCGTGCATTAACCTTTGCCAGAAATGATAAGACCCATCTTCCAGGGTTTGATGAGGTTGAATATGGCAATCATCTAAATGCTACTGGCCGGAGTTTGCGTCAGCTGGGAGACGAAATGCAACACTTGAGAAATTCGTCAGTTGATTTATTTGAAAGCTTTAATGAGGAGATGCTCGTGAGAAAGGGAAAAGCTAACAACAGCGAAGTTTCTGTCGTTGCCTTAGGATTCATTATAGCCGGTCATGAAATTCATCACTGCAAAATCCTGCAGGAGCGCTACCTTAGCCTTTGATGACTTTAAATTGTTGTTGTTGGTTACTGATAGGACTGGCCGCTGGCGCCTGCTCTTCTTCCAGATTTATAACAACATCACTGCAACAAACTGAAAAAGAATTTCAGGATCATATCGGTTTTGTACTGTATGATCCAGCCCATAAAAAAACCATTTGTGATTTTCAGGGCGGAAGCAACTTTACTCCTGCATCCAACACTAAAATTTTTACACTGTATGCCTCTCTGAATATCATTGGCGATTCTATCCCGGCATTGAGGTACACACAACGCAATGATTCCTTGATCTTTTGGGGAACGGGAGCCCCTGGCTTCCTCTATGAAAACACGAGTAAAGAGGATCGGGTGTATAACTTTCTGAAAAACAGTTCCAGTAAATTATTTTTCTCTTCCGATAATTTTCAAACTGACCACTTTGGATCAGGCTGGATGTGGGACGATTATAATGATACCGATCAGGTGGAAAAAACCTCCTTTCCGATTTATGGAAACTATTCAATAGTGAAGAAACTTTACAAAAGCTTTAGTGCTGTGCCCGATGTGTTCACCTATGAGGGCAAAGAATCTACAATAAAAGAAAGATCACAAATGCTCAGAGACGTTGACTCCAATAAGCTGACGTATCTGCCGGGAAAGACCGACCGACCAAAAGAATGGAGAATACCTTTTCGCCACAGCGATCAATTGCTGGCAAAGCTTTTGACTGATACTTTAAAGAGAGAAGTAAGTCTGATTTCAATGAAGCTCCCACTGAACACGAAATATCTCTATTCTTCAGTTGTACCCGACAGCTTGTATAAAGTGATGATGCAGGCAAGTGATAATTTTATTGCTGAGCAATTGCTATTGCTTTGTTCTGAAAAAATTAGCGATACCCTTCGGTCAGAAATTGCAATTAAGTATGTCAAAAAGAATTTTCTTTTCGATTTACCAGATGCACCAGTATGGGTAGATGGTTCGGGATTATCGCGTTATAATTTATTTACACCGCGGTCTGTGGTACGTCTTTGGGAAAAGATTTATTCAATGGTTCCCCGGGAGCGGTTATTTCAAATTCTGGCCATTGGTGGCGAAAAAGGGACTATTAAAAATTATTACAAAGCTGAAAAGCCCTTTATTTTTGGAAAAACGGGCACATTGAGCAATAATCACATATTGAGCGGCTACCTGGTTACCAAAAGGGGGCAAACGTTCATCTTTAGCTGGATGAATAATAACTTTACAACCCCCACAGGGGAAGTCAGGGGCAGCATGGAAGTACTTTTGAAAAAAATCTATGAGAAATATTAGTTACGCAATCATCCTTTTGTGCCTGGCGAAATCACTTCAGGCGCAGAACAAAGACATGCTCGATATAAAGATCGGGCAGATGTTGATGATTGGTCTTCCAAAAACGGAGGTTGATCCACTTGTAATGGAAGAAGTGAAGTCAGGAAAAGTTGGCGCCATTATTCTGTTTGAAAAAAATGTTCCGAAGGGCACATCCTCATTTGCACCGCTGAAGAAAATTATATGGGCCTATCAAAAGGAAGCTCCTATTCCGTTGTTGGTTGCAATTGATCAGGAAGGTGGCAAAGTAAACAGGTTGAAAGAGAAGTATGGATTCACACGTTCCATCACGGCCCAGGAGATGGGTAAAGGGAAGACATTGGATTCAGTAAGGTTTTATTCCGAAGCAACAGCAGCCACACTGGCGGGACTTGGTATTAATGTAAATTTTGCTCCCGTGGTAGATATTGCAGTCAATCCTACCAACACGGTAATCGTAAAATACGGACGATCTTTTGGTGCTAATCCTGATTCAGTGGCATTGTTTGCAGAAGAATTTATTAAACCGCATAGAAAATTTGGAGTCATTACCGTGTTGAAACACTTTCCAGGGCACGGAAGCTCGACCGAAGACACGCATTTCGGCATAGCAGATGTAACAGCAACCTGGACAGCATCAGAACTAATTCCCTATCAAAAATTATTAGGAGCTGGTTTAGTAGACGCTATCATGAGTGCACATATTGTTAATAAACAGCTCGATCCAAAAGGATATCCCGGCACTCTTTCATCACGAATGATTGATAGTCTTTTGCGCAAGCAATATCACTATGATGGAATTGTTTTTTCAGATGATATGCAAATGCTGGCGATCACGAAACACTATGGTTTAGAAGAGGCGATCAGGCTTGCCATCAACGCAGGGGTTGATATTTTATGTTTTTCAAACAACATCCAGGGAAGTGAAGAACGAACTGTAACGAAAGTTCATAGTATTATTCGTAGTTTAGTAGAGAGCGGACAGATAAAGCAGGAACGAATTGACGAAGCGTTTAACAGAATACTAAAATTGAAATCCCGGATAGGATCAAATGCGGAGGAAAATCTGAAACGTGAATTGGTTGCAACTCGTGAGGAGCTCGCAAATTTGAAGAAGACTCCAGAATCAAATCCGGAAGTCAAAGAAGTAAAGCAAGTCGTTGAACCGGCTGCAACACCGGGAGAAAGCGACACTAAAAAGAAGAAAAAGAAAAA
>JANYDR010000205.1 GCA_025363495.1 Cyclobacteriaceae bacterium
TTAATTCAAACCCGACTCCTACATATCCGCTATTAAGCGCCGGAAATCCGGATTTGATCAGAATGGTATTGAGATTGGAAAGGTCAGAATCGACGCCACGAATATTTGTACCGAATCCCCAAACTGTTCTTAAACGTTTGACTTTAGTCGAATCATACTGTGCATTAGTTGAAATTGAGACATGCAGAATCAATACGATCACGTACAGAAATTTCATTGTCGGATTCATAGCAGTGATATTGGTTATCACAAAATACACTATGCCTTTTGAAAAATTATACTTTAGTAAATATCTATTTTAGCCTTGCTAGTCCCTCCTGCGCCTCTTTCAGGGAGCCATCCAACTTTAACGCAGTCTCGTATAGTCCTCTTGCTTCTACTTTATTATCCTTCTTCTCCATGATTTGTGCAAGCCTCATGGTAGCTCCAGCGATGGAGGGTTCATTTTGCGCAGGTGTGTGTGCAAGATATTTTTTAAGATATTCCTCGCCACGTTCCAATTTTTGACCCGACATCGCGCTTATTTTACCAAACTGATAGAGCGCGAGCATATCCTGCGGATTTTTCTTCAATGCATCTTCCATAAGAATGAAGGCCTTATCGTATTGTTTCTGGGCCGCATAGAAATTTATTAATCTGAAAGTAAAAGTCGGATCTGATTTCACTGCTTCCAGAAATTCTTTCTCAGCCTCTGCAATTTTCTTCTCTTTTTCGTAAATGATCCCTAATTGCAAATGTCCTTGAGCTGCATTCAATGAAAGGATTTGCATAGCAGTTTCCTTTGCTTTATCCATGCTTCCGCCCATAAAGCTTGGGGCCTGGATATAATATTGAATGAGAGAAGTTCTGGCGTCTATGCTTTTGGATCAAGCTTAACGGCCTGTTCCCAGGCATTCTTCATTTTAGGTGCCAACATCCCTTGCTTCATTATATTGGCATCCCGCGCTGCGCTTCCGTAGCTGTTCCCAAGCCAGTTAAAATAATCTGCTACTTTTTCATCAGCCTCAGTCGCCTCCTCAAAATACTCCGCTGCACCATCGTAGTCTTTTGCATTAAAGGTAATTCTGCCCAAATAATACCTGGCTTCTGCGTAATTCTTATCATCTTCCGTTACGCCGATCAAAAGTTCTTTTGCATTCCCGTAATCTTTTGATTCATATAACTTCCTGGCCTGGTCCATTTTAGAAGATTGACAAAACGCTGCCGTGGTAAACAGACAAAGGATAAAAATGAATTGGGAAGTCATAATCAACATTTGTCTAAGGACGCCAGAATGAAGAAAAGGTTGTATTTGCATTGTTTCTTTTTTAACATTTATTCAAAAAGTTCAATTAACTTGAAATTAAGATCTTCTTCGCTTTAGCTTACGTTAAATTTCAGATCCATGATAAAATTGACAACTCTTATTATTTCACTGATATTAATCATTCATTTGTTTGGTTGTCAAAAAAAGCGTGAAGCAGTTACACCAAAATGGGAAGAAAAAACGGCAATCCATTATGATTCAACTCTTAAACCTTTCTATCACGGTGTAGCTTCCGGTGATCCACTCCCAAACCGTATTATTCTTTGGACCCGGGTCACTCCGGAAGATTCCGTTGCTTCTATTCCTGTAACGTGGGAGATTGCCGAAGATCCAAACTTCGCTTCTGTTTATAAATCTGATACAACACGTGCAACTTCAGCACGTGACTATACTGTGAAAGTTGACGTCGATGCACTAAAGCCCGATCAGATCTATTACTATAGGTTCATTGCCTTTGGGAAAAACTCTATTACAGGTCGAACCAAGACTGCGCCGATAATTGCTAAAGACAGTTTAAAATTTGCAGTGGTGAGTTGTGCTAATTGGGAATGGGGTTACTTTAATGCATATGATAAAATTGCAGACCGTCCTGTATTGGATGCTGTACTTCATCTTGGTGATTATATTTATGAATATGCAACCGGAGTTTACGGTGATACTACCATTGGCAGGATAAACATACCAAAACATGAAGTAGTGTCACTCAATGATTATCGCAGCCGGTATGCACTTTATCATCTCGATAAAGGATTAAGAAGAGTGCATCAGCAACATCCGTTCATTCCGATTTGGGACGATCACGAAATTGCAAATAATTCATATATCGGCGGCGCTCAAAATCATCAACCGGAAGAAGGAGATTATGCAGCACGTAAGGCAGCAGCGAAACAAGTTTATTATGAATGGATGCCCATTCGCGAAAGCGACATATTGTATCGTTCCTTTTCCTTCGGTCCGCTCGCTGACGTGTTAATGCTTGATGAGCGACTGGAGGGACGGATGGCTCCTCCGGAAAATATGAATGAGCCAAATTATAACAACCCTGAAAGAACAATGCTGGGAAAAGAGCAGCTTAACTGGTTCGAAAATGGGCTAAAGAACTCAACCGCCGAATGGAAAGTTATTGGCAATCAGGTTATTTTTTCAGACATCAATTTGCAGGCAGTTTATCCTAAAATGCCACGCAATCTTGATTCGTGGGATGGATATCCTGCAGAAAAGAAAAC
>JANYDR010000220.1 GCA_025363495.1 Cyclobacteriaceae bacterium
GATTGTTAATAAAAATCCATTGGGTTCCGGAGCAGGTTATGGTTCATCATTTCCACTTAATAGAAAATTAACCGCCGACTTGCTGGGCTTCTCCGACCTGAATTACAATGTAGTCTACGCACAGATGGGAAGAGGAAAGTCCGAGCGGATCGTTGCATCCGCTATGGGCAATGTAGCAGCAACGCTTTCAAAGTTTGCCATGGATGCCTGTCTCTATCTCAATCAGAATTTTTCATTCATCAACTTTCCGGAAGAGCTAACAACTGGTTCAAGCATCATGCCGCATAAGAAAAATCCTGATGTGTTTGAATTAATACGGGCAAAATGTAATCTGCTTCAAGCTCTCCCTAACGACATCATCTTATTAACCTGCAATCTGCCGTCGGGTTATCATCGCGATTTACAATTATTGAAAGAGAAATTATTCCCAGCTTTTAAAATATTAACCGATTGCCTTAGAATGGCCCAGCTCATGCTGTCAAATCTTCAGGTAAAAAAGGACATCCTCGACGACGAAAAGTACAAATATCTCTTCAGTGTTGAAGAAGTAAATAAGCTGGTATTGCAAGGAGTTCCTTTCCGGGATGCTTATAAAAAAATTGGCCTCGACATCGAGCAGGGAAAATTCACCTACTCAACGGAAGTCAAGCACACGCATGAAGGAAGTATTGGAAATCTTTCGAGCACGCAGATCGTGAGGATGATGGATGAGACAATAGCTGAATTTCCTTTTTCACAAGCTGACGAAGCGCTTTCAGCGCTTTTAAGATAAATACTGAATGCAGTTCCCGCAGATCTCCACAGATTGAATGCACGCAAATTTCCGCAGAACTGGCGAAAATTTACATGTACTTTATCATTGAATTCCCGAAAATCTGCGTGCATTAGATCGTCGAAAATCTGCGGGAAATGCATTTGACTCCAAAAACCGCTCATCAATATTTTTCCATAAATTATTCCCCACAAATCATATCTTGGAGAATAAATCCACCCAAAATGAAACCTATACTTTTTCTATCCTTTGTCGCCTTACTTTTTTCGTGTACTCCGAAAACGGAACAAGCCACAACAACTCCATCCGAGCCAGCACCTTCAGCCATGAGCTTTGCGGGGAAACCTCTTTATGCAAAACCACCTGAGCCGGCAGCGCTTGCTAAAAGTGACAGCGCAATTGCTGCGTACAAGGCCAAAGGTGAATTAACAGAAGATGATTATGTTGAAATAGGAAAACAGCTTGTCGCAACTTCCCGCTATAGAGAAGCAATCGATAACTTTACGGAAGGTCTCGCCAAATATCCAACTTCATATAAACTTTTAAGAAATCGCGGACATCGTTACATCACTCTGCGCCAGCTTGATAATTCCAAAGCTGATTTGACAAAGGCTGAAGAGCTGGTTCGTGATCAACCAGACGTTATGGAGTTTGGTCTCGATGGAAAACCAACGGCAACGGTGCGTCATCAGATCTGGTATCACATTGGAGTTTACAACTATCTCATGGGCGACTATACCAAAGCAGCGGCAGCTTTTGAGCAAGCAGTTGCAACAGGTGGTGACTTAAAGAATGTAGTTGGTGCCAGTGATTGGTTATACAACTCCTATCAACGCGCGGGCGAAAAAGATAAATCAGCCAAAGCAATAGCAGGTATCAAACCCGATATGGCGACCGATACAACAACTGCCTATTTCAAAAGAATTATGCTTTACAAAGGTGTGATCAAACCGGAGAAACTCGTTGATATAACACTGACGCCAGATAAAATCCATGTACAGGAAGTTACTAAGATGTACGGTCTTGCTAACTGGTATGCGTACAACGGCGATGCAGAAAAGGCCAATTCGATTTATAAAATTATCCTCACATCTACAGATGGATGGCCTGGATTTGCATACGCAGGAGCCGAAAAGGACGTCAAGAATTAATAATGACGGCTTCCGCAATACTTTATATTATTCTCGGAATCTCTGCCGTTAGTTATGTTTTTGAGCAGGTATTAGATTACCTCAATCTCAAGGCCCAGCGCAAAGACGTACCTGACGACATTGCCTCTTTTTACGACAGGGAGAAATATCTAAAGTCACTGGATTATCATCGTGAACAGACAAAATTTGGCTTCATAACATCAGCCTTCAGCTTTGCCCTATCATTAATTATGCTCCTTTTCGGAGGATTTGGTCTACTCGATACTTTACTGCGACCTTATTTTCACAACGAAATAACACTTGCACTTGCTTTCTTTGGCCTGCTGATACTGACATCGGACATTCTCACACTTCCATTTCAATGGTATTCCACTTTTGTTATTGAAGAGAAATTTGGCTTTAATAAAACAACTTTAAAAACATTTATTGTTGATAAGCTCAAGGGGTATGTCATTGGTGCCATTGTAGGAGGCGCTTTAATTTCCGCCTTGATTTACCTTATTGAAACGATTGGTCAAAGCTTCTGGATCTGGTTTGGATTAATTACCGCGGCCTTTTTGCTGTTGGTCAATCTATTTTATACATCCATTATCCTCCCGATGTTTAATAAATTAATACCATTGCCTGATGGCGAACTGAAAATAGCAATTGATTCATTCGCGGCTAAGATCAATTTTCCTCTGGACAATATTTTCGTGATGGATGGGTCCAAACGCTCAGCAAAAGCTAATGCATTTTTTTCAGGGATCGGAAAGAAAAAGAAGGTTGTATTGTATGATACTTTGATAAAAAATCACACGACAGAAGAGCTGGTGGCCGTGTTGGCACACGAAGTTGGACATTTTAAGAAAAAACATATTGTATGGAGCTATCTGCTTTCTATTCTTCAGATTTTCTTTATGCTTTTTGTTTTGTCACTCATGGTCTTCCAGGAAAATCTCTCGCTGGCATTGGGCGGAAGCCAGCAGGCTATTCACCTTAACTTACTTGCCTTTGGGATTCTATTCTCTCCCATCAGTGGCATTACGGGACTGTTGATGAGCCTCTATAGTCGTAAAAATGAATTTGAAGCAGACGCTTATGCCAGGGAAACATACAATGGAAAAGCACTCACGGACGCCTTGAAAAAATTGTCTGTTGATAGTCTGAGTAATTTATATCCGCACCCAGCCTATGTATTTTTTCACTACTCACACCCCCCTCTCTTGAAAAGACTAGAAGCCATTCAGGCAAAATCTTAGCATCCATAACTAACGACTGTACGTCTTCCTGGTAAAATATATACCAAATATATTAGCCATCATTAGGTATTCTCGATGTGATCTGTAAACTTGACGAATGATATGTTCTCGTTACGCAGTCATCCGGGGAAGCGGCAGTTATCTCCCCACTCAAAAGATACCCAACAGTCACTTTCTCAAGCACATTTTCTTTGATTCATGCGGAGCAGCGCTAAGCAAATGTAACGAGGAGATCATAGCAAAATTCAAAGACATCACTGGTATTGAAGAACGACGTTATGTTACAGATGATCTGGTAGCTTCCGACATTGGATTTTATGCTGCCGAACAAGCCTTCAAATCATCACACATAGACAAGGAGACTGTAGATTATATTATTGTTGCTCATAACTTCGGGGACATAAAATCCGATAACAGGCGAAGCGACTGCCTGCCAACGCTGGCGTCGCGGGTAAAGCAAAAGCTTGATATCAGAAACCCAAAAACCATCGCATATGATTTGCCATTTGGCTGTGCTGGCTGGGTGCAGGGATTAATTCAGGCAAATTATTTTATAAAATCAGGCGAAGCAAACCGAGTTCTTGTCATCGGCGCCGAAACTCTTTCGAGGATTTCAGATCCGCATGACCGAGACAGTATGATCTATTCAGATGGCGCCGGAGCGGTTTTACTTGAATCGGTTGAAAGTGAAACACCGGTAGGTATTTTGTCGCACTATTCAGAAACGTATGCTAATGAGCAAACCTTCATTATTCGCCTGGAGAAATCATTTGATTCAAAGTATCCTGCTGGAGATCTGTTTCTTAAGATGAACGGCCATAAACTATATGAGTATGCTCTAAAACTGGTGCCTGCCGTAATAAAGGCCGGACTCGAAAAGGCGGGTCTGGCCTTATCAGATATGAGCAAACTTCTGATTCATCAGGCAAACCAGAAAATGGATCACGCGATTCTAGAACGTCTGGGCGCTTTGTATGGCGTCCATTGTCTTTCAAAAGAAATTATGCCCATGACGATTTCATGGTTGGGAAATAGTTCAGTGGCAACGGTACCTACCCTTTATGATCTGGTAAGCAAAGGTCAAATAACAAATCAACACATACGAAAGAACGATGTACTCGCGTTCGCTGCAGTAGGTGCCGGAATAAATATTAATTCAGTAATCTATCGCGTGCCTTAGAAAAATTGGTATTGGGTATCGGGATACTAGTGCCTTCTAAGAAGACCCTTTACTACTAGGTAATCGTGTATGTTAAGGCCGGATTCAACACATTTTTCACAATTAAAAGATTCCTGTTTCCGCCATCTTGGTCAGCTAATGGCTAATCTGCTCTTTTGGATCAATTTAAGCCAACGCTATCTCCGGGTTTACACTTACTCCACCAAGGGCTCTCCCCCGACATTGTATTTGAAATCGGTAACTCCACGAATGTAGTGTTTCAACGACTTTTGGTGAATTTGTTTTTCAGTATAGGCGCACCTTTGTCTTACTAAACAACAAGCAGATGGCACACAACGTATCACACAGAAGTCTTCGTCATAAAATGGTGCAAGTTTCTATCTTAGTATTCGTGATTATTGGAGGTATGCTGTTTTCGAAACCGGCTAATGCTCAACATCACAACCTTATTGGCATAAGTCACACAATCATTAGACTTCCTTTCAAAAGTAACTCAAGCAAAGCCTGCTATTTACTTTACAAGAAAAGAACAAGTACACAAAATCGTACCGTCGTTGCTTCCTCCCGTGTCCGCCGGTTGAAATACAAGCCAATGGCTGAGACGGATCAACCTATGCGGGTAGCTTCTTTAAATTGAGAAGTGAAAAAAAGTAAGAAGCGTTTGCTTACTACTTTTGCAAATACCGCCCGACAAATATTAGAAATGTCGACCAGTTTGGTCGTGTAGTATTACCACTACTTTGCTGGCGAAAAGCAATATCATTTCTTCATCGCTTTCTCCAATCCTTGTGTCGTCGTATAATATTTCGCGATCATATTCGGTACTTCCCATTCTGGCATATTGTTGTTTTTCAAATACTCAAGAAACTTCTCCATAACCCGTCCAAAATGTGCTTCATGTCCTTCCCGATAACTGGCAGGAACTACAACTTCCCAGCCTTTATCAGTTGGCCTTAATTCAACACCAGGAAATTTGGCTTTGACTGATTTCAATTGTTCCAATAAAGTCTTCTCAAACGAAGATCGGTCTCCTGCCAGCTCAATGTAAAGTGTTGGTACATATTTTTGTTCCGCACCTTGCTGAATGATCAGGTTGGATTTTGTTCCTCTCATGATCGAATAATGCGTGTCCCCGGCACCTTCAGGAGCTTTGTAATTCCATCTTACAGATACTTTCGCGTTGACATTTTTAATTTTATAATTAATCTCACCGTTACCGTAAACCCTAAGAATTGTATCATTCACAATATCTTTCTTCAGATAATCAGGAAACTCAACAAGCTTGGTGATTGCTTTAAACTCACTCAATGTCATGTCGGTCGTCCATCGTTTTGCGGATGTTATTTGAATGTCTTTGAGATAATCCAACTTCTGTCCTGGGAAACATTCCCACTGCACCAGGTCCACTAAATGCGTTGTCACATCCACAATCCCTTCACCTTGCTGATTTACATCCATAAACCAAGCCGGTCTGGTAAGCACACTTCCAGAAACATATTTATAAAAATGATGAACGCTTTCTTTTGTAACAGCGGGATTATCTTCCGAGCCCTCTTGTAAAGTTCCAAATACTTCAGACAACAATGAGAATTCCTTTTGAAGCATCGTCGTGATCTCAAAACGTTCGGTCATTATATCATACAGCAACAGGTTCTTTTCTTTCGCTTCCCGGAAAGCGTCTTCCAATAGTTTAAAGTCAACTGAACTGATCACCATTGGCTTATCCGCGAGCACATTAAAACCTGCCTTCAGTGACGCAGAAATGTATTTGGTCTTCTTCTGATTGTTACCTGAGATTACCACCACATTCCCCGTCTTTTCCGCAATCATCTTTTCGAAAAAATCATCGCCGGTATAAACTTCCTCCTTCCAATGTGTTGGATTTTCAGGCCGGGTATTGAATGCATCAATCCTGCCAAGATGAAGTTGTACGTCGGAACCTGCTGGAGCATACACATGGACAGTTGAATCCACATTTTCATACATGGATTTTTGTACTAATGCTGCATGAAAGTGACCGGGGTCCAGTGTTACTAATTGAACAGATTTCATGGTGCTTTCTTTGGGTGACCGTGATTGGCAAGAGATTATTAAAATTGCAGCAAAGACGCAAAGGCATAAGAAAGTCACAGAAGGTTTGGTCAACATACTCGTGCTTTTAAATTAAACAGCTCCAAATTTCTTATGGTCGACTTCCGAGATTCCATAAGGAGAACGTTGTGGACGCCATAACATAGAGTTTGCTTCATCGTCGTTCTTGAATTTCTCTTTAGCCGGATCCCAATATACCTTTCTATCCAGCTTCATTGTAATATGATGGACCAGACAAGCTGAACAAGAGCGATGGGCTTCTTCTACAGGGGCAATGGGAGATTTGTTATCACGGATAGCCTCTAGCCAGTTGCCGTGATGGTCATTGCTGATCGGTAAGTGAAACTCATTCGGCCCAATCACAGATTGAATTATTTTCGGATCATTTGAGTCGAGTGGTTTGGTACCATCCGCATTTGTTACCGGATCACTTGAGGTAGCCTGGTATGGCCCACGCGTAACAAATATCCATCCTTCCGTTCCTTCATATTTTATACCATTTGGCAATTCATTGCTCACCACCATCTTCACACCATTAGCATACATCGCTTCTGTTCTAAATATTCCATGAACATTCCACAAACCACTCTTTGGGAAATCAGCATGACCCCAAACCTCCACCGGACCTGAACGCTCCATCCCCATTCCCCAATGCGCTGAATCAATATGATGAGAGCCCCAGCCGGTAATCATACCAGCTCCGAACTGTTCACAACGCAACCAACCCGGACGATCGTAATTTGCCTGAGGATGAACTCTCTTCTCGGTATAGTAAACCATTGGAGTGGATCCTAACCACATATCATAATTGAGGTTGGCGGGAATTGGCATCTCTTTTTCTTCTTCTCCGGAAGGATCACCTGGCAATCCAACATAAACTGTCTTCAACTGACCGATGCGGCCGTTGCGAACCAATTCTGCTGCATAGCGAAACTGTTCAGACGATCGCTGCTGACTACCGATTTGAAATTTGATATTACTTTTCTGGACAATGTTACTTACAACCCTTCCCTCCTGAATTGTGAGCGATGCAGGCTTCTGCATGTAAATATGTTTACCGGCACGTGCCGCTGCAATGGCGATCATCGCATGGGTATGGTCTGGTGTGCTGATGATGACAGCATCAATATCCTTATTCTTTATCAACTCATTATAATCATTGTACACTGTTACTCCGTCAAATGGAGTTCCATTTCTTTTTGTATAAAATTCGTTTACCAATGTCTTTCCTTCTGCTGCCCGCTTGGTGTCGAGATCGCAGACTGCTACAACCTGAGCATAATCAAATTTCCAGACACCCGGTAAATCATGAACACGTGAAATGCGACCATTGCCGATTGCGCCAATATTGATACGATTGCTCGGTGCATTTCTGCCAAATACAGTTGACGGTACGATGGAAGGAAACACTCCCAGCGCAATGGACGTCGCCGCCGCGGCCTTTACAGAAGACTGAATAAACTTTCTTCTTGAAATTCCAGATTTTCTCTCAGTTTTCATGATAGTTCTTGGTTATGATTCTATTGACTGATTTTTTTAACATCACCCTTAAAGGAGAATGAAATAACTCATTTAACTTATTTGTATACCTGGTCCTCTCCAGCATACCTAAACCAATCAAAATATGCTTTGTTGACGCTTACCTGACTATTGGAGGTCGCATACAATCCATAAACGCATCCAACAAAACCACCTGCTTCTTTCGTACTTAAAAATTTTGCGTCCACATCTGCTTTCAAAAGACTCCATACAGAAGATTTCGTAGTGTAGTAAAATGAATATGTATTGCCTTTAGCTTCAATTTTTAATTGTATTCCTTCTTTCGGGATACTTTCTAACTTCTGGGATGCAAGAAGTTCTGAAGATCCTGAATCAACCCCAGATTTAAACAACTGAACCACAGGCTGTTTGTTTTCGGTTGACTTACATAAAAAATAATAGTGAGTTTCATTTTGAAAGACCACTATCCCGGCCTTTTCATTTTCAAGCTGGGAGGTGAAGTCAAGTGACGTACTAACATTTCCTGAAAGATGCTGCTGACGATGGGCTATGAAGCTGGGGTTATCGGTTCCCGAACATGTCGGAGGACGAAGAGACAAACTTAGGAATCCTTTCCTATCATTCAGGCTATACCAGTTTTCAACTGGTGTTCTTAAAAATAACCATGAAAGGTTCAGCTTATCAGCATCAAAATTGTCAGTCGAGACAAAATTTCCACTCAGCGGTGTTGCATTGTTCTTGTCGGAAGAAGGAATTGGCGTTGGGTAATAATACTGTACTTCTTCGTGATCAGGATTGATTACCGGCCAGCCATCTTTCCATTTGACAGGCGCAAGAAATGTTTCCCTTCCTGTATTATAATAATCACTTACATAAGGACGGCAGCCTAAAAAAACGGACCACCATTCACCGGATTCGGTTTCAACAAAATCGGCATGACCGGTAGATGTGATAGGGTTTTTTCTGTTTGGATTAAGATTTCGCTGTGTGAGGATAGGGTTTTTTTCATATGAAATATATGGTCCTTCAATCTTTTTACTCCGGAACACAACCTCTGAATGATTGTATTCGGTACCTCCCTCCGCGGCGATCAGGAAATAATAGCCATCCTTCTTAAAGATATGCGGTCCCTCTATCCACACTGGTTTTTTATTAATGTCACTTCCACCATTTATTATAATTTCTTCGTCACCGATTACTTTCTTTTCAGCGATACTGAATTCAGACATCCGAATAGTCCGGTGACCATCGTATAGCGGCTTATCATCAGGTGGGACACTATTATAAAGCAGATACGTTTTTCCATTGTCATCAAAGAAAAGTGAAGGATCAATTCCATTTGCTTGTGGAATCCAAACAGGATCCGACCAGGGACCGGATGGATCAGTTGCTGTCGCGACAAAATTACCCTTGCCATCCACTACGGTGCATGTAACATAGAATACTCCATTATTAAATCGGATAGCAGGTGCAAAAATTCCTCTCGAAACTCCAGCCCCGATCAGGTTTAGCTGTCCGGAACGATTCATTACGTGTC
Source organism: Cyclobacteriaceae bacterium (assembly GCA_025363495.1). Classification (GTDB taxonomy): domain Bacteria; phylum Bacteroidota; class Bacteroidia; order Cytophagales; family Cyclobacteriaceae; genus ELB16-189. The sequence continues at coordinate 9,473 of JANYDR010000220.1, forward strand.
CAATTGCTTCCCAATGAATAAGGTCTTTACTGTGAAACACAGGAATGCCCGGATAATAGGAAAAGGTGGAGTTTACCAGGTAATAGTCACTTCCAACTCTACAGATGCTGGGATCAGGATAAAATCCCGCTAAAATCGGATTTGTAAAACGTACCGTTTGACCGCTGCACTGCGAATAAGCTATAGTGATAAATAATAATGTTATCAGGAGTTTATTCATCTGCATCATTTTTTAATTGCCATTGGGAAGGTAACGACAGAAGTGATCCGATATCGATGATTTTAATCAACTATGGATTCAGGCCAAATGCCCCCTCAACGCTTTAAAAATAGAACAATTATGGTAAAATTTGCAACCGATTGCATAAATTTCAAAATAGTTGCATAATACGACTAATTATGCCTTAATTTGTTGTGCAACCGATTGAAATGCCGATCATTAAAGATGTTACTATTTATGACATTGCACGGGTCCTAAGTATCTCGCCAGCAACTGTTAGCAGAGGTCTGAAAGATCATCCAGGTATACGAACAGATACCAAAAAGAAGATTATGGAAGCAGCCCTGAAAATGGGCTACCAGCAAAATACCTTCGCCAGTAATTTACGAAGGCGGCAAACAAACACCATTGGCGTAATTGTACCAAGGCTCAACAGTTATTTCATGTCCACTGTGATAGCTGGTATGGAAAAAGTGGCCAATAGCAGCGGATACAACCTTATTATTGCACAGTCTCAGGAATCTGTCAAAAAGGAAGTCGCCGGCGTAAATACGATGTTTAATAGTCGCGTGGATGGACTCCTCGTTTCTCTTGCCTTCGACACAAGAAGCATTGAGCATTATGATGCTTTTTTAAAAAAGGAAATTCCGCTCATATTCTTCGACCGGGTTGTAGAAATTCCTAACTGTACGAGCATTGTAATCGACAATAGAAAAGCTGGCTACGACGCTACGTTACACTTATTGAATGAAGGCTGTAGAAGAATTGTGCACATAAGTGGAAGTTTAAACCGTAATGTTTACTCGGATCGCCTGGAAGGTTATAAACAAGCTCTCCAGGAAAAGGACATTCGCTTTGATGAGGCCTTGGTCATTCAGAATAACCTCAGCGACCAGTCGGGAGCGGAAGCAGCTCAGCAAATTCTTAAAATGAACAAACGACCTGATGGTATTTTTTCTTCCAATGATACCTCGGCCGTCGCATGCATTCGTGAACTAAAACAAGCCGGAATTAGCGTACCAGATCAGATAGCAGTAGTAGGATTTAATAACGATCCAATTTCGAAAGTAATCGAGCCTAACCTTACCACCATTCATTATCCAGGCGAAGAAATGGGTGAAATGGCAGCCCTTACATTGATAAACCGTCTTAAGAAGCTCCCCTCCACCAACCTCAATACTATTGTATTGCGTCATGAGTTAATTATCCGACAGTCTTCTTTGAAGAGAAAGATTGTTTGAGAATAATATATTGCACGCAGTATGAAGAAAATTTCAATACTTCTGTTTTTCTCATTCGCCCTACAGGCAGAATTAAAGGCTGAGGATGGCTACAGGCTTTGGCTTCGGTATGACAAGATCTCCGATCCCCAAAAGCTCAGTGAATACAAGAGGCTGATCCACGGTTGCATAATTGAAGGGAATTCCTCAACAATTCAAGTGACTAAAAATGAATTAAGCATTGCGTTGAAAGGACTGCTCGGTTATGATATTCCCTCCTCCTCCCTATCTACCGATGGATTGATAATCGCTGGAACAATATCTTCTTCGCCTTTGATTGCTTCATTGAAATTAGAAGATGCCTTAAAAAAAGTGGGTGATGAAGGTTTTATCATTCGCTCAATGATTGTCGCTGGTAAAAAGGCAATCGTTATCGCCGCCAATAAGGATATTGGTATTCTATACGGAACATTCAATTTTCTCCGCGTGATCCAAACGCAACAAGATATTAAGCAACTTGCAATTGAAAGCTCTCCAAAAATTAAATTGAGGGTACTCAATCATTGGGATAATCTTGATCGTACAGTAGAGCGCGGATATGCAGGTTTCTCTTTATGGGATTGGCATAAACTTCCGGATTATATCGATCCACGTTACTCTGACTATGCACGTGCGAATGCATCTATTGGGATCAATGGCACCGTACTTACCAATGTCAACGCAAATGCGCTTATCCTTACTCCCGATTATCTTAAGAAAGTCACGGCCCTCGCTGACCTATTCAGACCTTACGGAATAAGAGTCTATCTCACCGCTCGCTTCAGCGCACCAATTGAAATGGGCGGATTGAAGACCGCAGACCCACTTGATCCTTTGGTGAAACAATGGTGGAAAGAAAGGGCCAAAGAAATCTATGAGCTCATTCCTGACTTCGGCGGGTTTGTTGTTAAAGCCAACTCAGAAGGACAACCTGGTCCACAGAATTATGGACGATCACATGCAGACGGAGCTAATATGCTTGCAGAAGCCGTCCAACCCTTTGGAGGTGTTGTAATATGGAGAGCATTTGTATATGATAATAATGTTCCTGATGATCGAGCCAAACAAGCATTTACTGAATTTAAACCATTGGATGGAACATTCAACTCCAACGTGCTCGTGCAGGTAAAAAACGGCGCCATTGATTTTCAGCCACGCGAACCTTTTCATCCATTATTTGGTGCAATGCCAAAAACTCCATTAATGATAGAGTTTCAGATAACCCAGGAATATCTTGGCTTCAGTACTCATCTCGTATATCTCTCAACCTTATTCAAAGAAACTCTTGAATCCGATACATATTCAAAAGGCGCCGGATCAACGGTAGCAAAAGTTATTGACGGCACATTGGATCGGCACCAACTCAGTGGCATGGCAGGTGTTGCTAATATCGGCACCGATCGCAACTGGTGTGGTCATCCGTTCGGGCAAGCAAACTGGTATTCATTCGGAAGATTGGCATGGGACCATGAGCTATCCGCCGATCAGATTGCAGATGAATGGATAAGAATGACATTTTCAAATAACACCACAGCCATTCAACCAATCAAATCCATAATGCTTGCTTCACGCGACATTGCAGTCTCCTATATGACACCATTGGGATTACATCACATCATGGCATGGGATCACCATTATGGACCAGGGCCTTGGATAAAAGATAAACCCCGTCGTGACTGGACCTCGGTATATTATCATAAGGCAGATAGTCTGGGTGTAGGATTTGATCGCACCAGTTCCGGAAGTAACGCGCTAGCGCAATACGCACCGGAAATACAAAACCGTTACGGCTCAACCGAAACCTGCCCGGAAAAATACCTGCTATGGTTTCACCACGTAAGCTGGAAATTCAAAATGAAATCCGGTAAAAGTCTTTGGGATGAACTATGCTATCACTACTCCAATGGAGTTGACTCAATGCGTTGGATGCGAAATACCTGGAACACCGTATCATCATCGGTTGATGAAGACCGGTTCAAGCAAGTCGGAACATTACTTGCCATCCAGGAGAACGAAGCAATCTGGTGGAGAAATGCGTGCCTGCTTTATTTCCAAACTTTCTCGCATATGCCAATCCCAACGGGCTTGACACTACCAGACAAAACATTAGATTATTATAAAAAAATAGAACATCCATTCGCTCCGGGTATTGGGCCGAAATGGTAGTATTTTTTTTAGCATTGTAAGGATAACAAACGATAAATCAGTCATAGAATATAGAAATCAAAATTATGTCAACCACCCCAAAAATGACTCTTATGGAACAGACCATGCGCTGGTTTGGACCAAACGATCAAGTTAGTTTACAAGACATTCGTCAAGCCGGGTGTACCGGGGTTGTAACTGCCTTGCATCACATCCCCGTTGGCGAAGTATGGTCCACCATGGAGATCATGAAAAGAAAAAAAACAATAGAAGAAGCAGGGCTCACCTGGACCGTGATCGAAAGTTTGCCAGTACATGAAGATATTAAAAAACAATCGGGACGGTATGAAGAATATATTGAGAATTATATTCTAAGTCTTCGAAGTGTTGCCGCCTGCGGACTGAAAGTAGTGACGTATAATTTTATGCCGATACTTGATTGGATGCGCACCGATCCATCCTACGTATTGGATGACGGAAGCAAGGCTTTAAGATTTGAACAGGCAGCGTTCATTGCTTTTGATCTTTTTATATTAAAACGTCCCGGAGCAGAAAAAGATTATTCAAGAGAAGATATTGCCAAAGCAGAAAAAAGATTTCAAACGCTCAGTGCTAAAGAAAAAGATACACTTTATAAAAATGCATTATTGGGTTTACCAGGGAGTGATGAACACTTCACGGAAGAACAAATACTCACGGCATTAAGAACCTATGACGATATTGATGCTTCAAAGCTTAAGAAACACCTGTTTTATTTCTTACAGCAAGTTGTGCCGGTTGCTGAAGAGCTTGGATTAAAGATGGCCATTCACCCAGATGATCCTCCGTTTCCTATTCTTGGATTACCACGCGTGGTCAGCACGGAACAAGATGCGGTAGAACTTCTTGCCGCCGCTCCTTCTCCTTCGAATGGACTTTGTTTTTGCACGGGCTCATACGGCGCCCGTCCGGATAACGATATTACCGGAATGATTAAAAGACTTGGTGATCATATTCATTTTCTTCACTTGCGCAATACAAAACGAGATGCAGAAGGAAATTTCTTCG
>JANYDR010000251.1 GCA_025363495.1 Cyclobacteriaceae bacterium
TCTTGGCTCTTCATTAAGTCATCCTGATTTCAGTGGATTTACAGATCCACGTGTTTATCGTATTGCCATTACGCTTGCCATTATCGCAAGTCTTGAAACATTGCTAAGTATTGAGGCAGCGGATAAACTTGATCCATGGAAACGTGTTAGTCCTCTAAACCATGAATTAAAAGCACAAGGAGTTTCAAATATTATTTCCGGTTTTCTCGGCGGATTGCCAATTACAGCCGTAATTGTCAGAAGCTCGACCAATGTTCACGCAGGTGCACGGACAAAAACTTCTGCAATCCTTCATGGAGTATTATTGGCTTTCGTAGTTCTTATAATTCCTGGCGTACTAAAGGAAATTCCGTTGGCGTGCCTTGCAGGAATTTTATTGGTAGTTGGGTATAAGCTTACATCACCTGACTTATATAAAGAAATGTTTAAAAAAGGGAAGGATCAGTTCCTACCTTTTATAGTGACTACCGTTGCCATTCTTCTTACTGATTTACTTACTGGAATCTTTGTTGGTATTCTGGTGTCGGTATTCTTTGTTCTAAAAACAAATTTTAAGTCGGCCGTTATTCTGGTGAATAATGAAAATCAATATCTGTTAAAATTCACAAAAGATGTTTCCTTTCTTCATAAGTCATCACTTCGAAATGCGCTGGAAAAAATTCCGAACAACTCTACCCTAATGATTGATGGATCAAAAAGTCAATTTTTGGATGCTGACATTATGGAAACAATCGAGGATTTTACTAAAGGTGCAGCGGCGAAGAACATTCAGATCGAGATAAAGAAAACAAATGATGCGATTAATTCCATGTTTAGGAAAGAGCCGGATGGAATTAAGAAAAATGGATTTGTTCACGCTGTATAAATGAAAATTTGAAATGAAATCGTACGAAAAATTATTGCTTGAAAATAAAGCCTGGGCTGCCGAACAGATTGGTCGCGACCCCGAATTCTTCACCCGTCTTTCAAAACTTCAGTCTCCAGAATTTTTATGGATCGGATGTTCTGACAGTCGTGTTCCCGCCAATGAGATCACGAATACAGCTCCGGGAGAAATCTTTGTTCATCGCAACATTGCCAACCTGGTTGTCAATACTGATCTAAATATGTTGAGTGTTTTGCAATACGCCGTTGAGGTTTTAAAAGTTCAGCATGTGATTGTATGTGGTCACTATGGCTGTGGTGGTATCAAGGCTGCAATGACTAACAATGACCTTGGATTGATTAATAAGTGGTTGCGAAACATTAAAGACACTTATCGCTTTCACCAGGCGGAGCTTGATCACATTGAAGATATGGAGTTGCGTGCTAACCGGCTCACGGAATTAAGTGTGGAAGAGCAGGTGATGAATCTCGCAAAAACTACCATTGTTCAGCATGCGTGGAAAGCGGAGCAGCGCCCTGTGTTACATGGATGGGTTTACGGATTGAATGATGGGATATTACACGATGTTATAAAAATGGATTCGAAGACAACTTTGATTGATCCGATTTATCAATATAGGTAGTCCCTGAATTGGACCTTGGTTTATAGTAGTTAGTTTGGTTGGATTGTGCTGTTGATTATTGGGTGAGGCCGGGACTAGTCACCCCGGCCTTTTTTATTTAAACATATAAAATAAAAATGCCAGAACTTTCGCCCTGGCAGCTTACCCTCATAAACTATATTCTAGAAAAATATCTGGTATTGAAGCACCAATTTTTAACCGGCGTAATTTTTGGAATAATACTCTACGAAATGACTCCTTAAGTTAGTCTTTTTCGCGGTCATCCATGTTGCAATTATTTACTATAAAATCTGTGCCACCCAATAAAGTGGAATAGATTTTTCAGCTTCAAAGCTACTTCGCTATAAATCTTTACATTTGACAGCGAATTCTAACTGCATCTATTGGGAGGATTCTAACTGGTTTCTTTTATATCTTTCAAAGAGAACATTGCTTCTCTGATTTCTGGTAATCGTGGTTAACCACTTCTGTTAGGCGATCATTTACTTCGGATGTGACTATAGAAGCATGATATGCTGCTAATTACTCTTTCCTTTTTGAAACGGACAGTATTAACATCTTTAAGCCCTTTAAATGACATCTCGCAGCTCTTCTATTTTTAATGAACATGATGTACTTCATGAATTGAAACATTATCTACCGGAACAGTCGGCTCTTAAAGATTTTATTCATCAGAATACACTTCATGCATTTCAGAAAATGAAATTTCATGATGCGGTCCGTACAGCTTCTGAAATGTTTGGATATAAAGTCTCTTTATCGCTTGAAGAATTCCGGACGCTTTATGCATCCGGAAAGATTCGCTGGGACATTATGGAAAGAACTATTACCGAAAGGCAAGGCATCTCTGGCCTGGATGAATGGACTGAAAAAGTTCTCAATAAGAAATTTGACACATCGGTCTCTTCCCGAATAGGATCATTGCGCGCCAATTGGAAAAGAGAATACCATATGGACATGGATTCACTGGTGCATCCAATCCTGTTCAGGATTCTTTGCGGCTATCTTGATCAGGGAATTTCTATCTGGACATTTCCTGTAAAAGAGAAAAGCCTTCTTGCTTCTATCCGTGAAATGGAAAGAAATACATTTGCCAGCATCTTTCGCAAGAGCCGAGCAAGGGATCTGTTACTCAAAAGCAGTTGCGAAATAAGTGATTTGCTAAAAATCCTTGTTGGGGATGAATCGCTTTACAAGCAATATCTTTTTGATCAGCAATTCTCTCACCAGGGATGGTCGGGTATCGCGAGTGCCATTGAGATGTTGCCTGAAATGCTGTTGGATAGAAAAAAGATTACTATACATGATGTTATTGTTTTCGAACTCTTGCTGGAGATTGACGCATTGGATTACCATAGCGGAAAAAACTGGAAGCCGCTGGCAACCCAACTTAGACAGGCTCCGGAAGATTTGTTTGCGCCGGTACCAGCAACCGAATTAAGTGAAGTTTATGCCATCTGGCAGGAAGCTTTTGATTGGAGCCTCGATGATGATGTACTGGCTGGGATGCTGGACGAAATGAGAGTGCAAAAGCCGGATGTTTCAACGGGTAAGACTTTTCAGGCAATGTTTTGCATTGACGACCGCGAGTGTTCGATGCGCCGTTATTTGGAAAAACTTGATCCGGACTGTGCGACGTACGGTACTCCCGGGTTTTTTACAGTTGAGTTCTTTTTTCAACCTGAGGACGGTAAATTTTATACCAAACTTTGCCCGGCACCGGTTACTCCAAAACACCTGATCAAGGAAGTTGGATCGAAGGCGGTGCGGGAGAAGGATTTTTATTTTAACAAGCATTCACATTCATTTTACAGCGGATGGCTTATTTCCCAGACGCTTGGTTTCTGGTCAGCGGTGAAATTATTCATTAATATTTTCAGGCCGTCACTGAGTCCCGCTACGGCATATTCATTCCGGCACATGGATAAATTTTCAACCCTTACAATTGAAAATAAAAGTCTGGAGGACAGGGAGAGTGACTTGCAAATAGGATTTACTGTAGAGGAAATGGCGAATCGTGCAGAAGCTCTTTTAAAAAGCGTTGGCCTTGTTAAAGATTTTGCGCCGATCGTTTACCTCGTGGGGCATGGTTCAAGCAGTGTTAATAATCCACATTATGCAGCGTATGATTGCGGCGCTTGCTCCGGAAGAGCAGGTTCTGTGAACTCTCGCACCATGTGTTTTATGGCCAACCATCCAAAGGTGAGAGTGGTTTTGAAGTCAAGAGGTATCGATATTCCGGTGACGACGCAATTTGTTGGTGCACTACATGATACTACACGTGATGAGATTATGTTCTTTGATGAGAATTCACTTTCTCCGCAGAATCTTCAAAATCATAATAAAAATGAAGTGGTTTTCTTTAATGCGCTGGATCTGAATGCAAAGGAGAGGGCAAGAAGATTTGAATTGATCGACTCTCATCAAAAGCCCGAAACAATTCATGAAGAAGTGAAGCTGAGATCTGTTTCGTTATTTGAACCGCGTCCTGAATTGAATCACGCCACTAACGCCCTTTGCATAATTGGCAGAAGACGGCTTACGAAAAATTTATTTCTGGACCGGCGTTCATTCCTGAACTCATATGATTATTCAATTGATCCCGAAGGAAATATTCTCCTGGGAATTATGAGGCCAATTGGTCCGGTGTGTGGTGGCATTAATCTTGAATATTTTTTCTCAAGAACAGATAATCAAAAGTTGGGAGCGGGTACAAAACTTCCTCACAACGTAATGGGACTTTTTGGAGTTGCAAACGGAATTGATGGTGATTTGAGACCCGGACTTCCAAGTCAGATGATTGAAGTTCATGACCCCGTGCGGCTGATGGTAGTTGTAGAGCATTTTCCTGAAGTCCTTTTAAAAGTTATTCAAAAACAACCCGAAGTTTACGAATGGTATATTAATGAATGGATTCATATCGTAGCTGTTCATCCTGAAACGCGTGCACTTTTTGTATTTGATAAGGGGGAATTCAAGCCATATCATCCGCTACAGAAGAAAACTGAAGTGGTGAATGATGTAACTCCTTTTATTGAAGCGGAGCAAGAAAATCTTCCAGTACTTGTATTATTATCCTAAGACCTGCCAACATGACTCCGTTCCTTCATTTATTTATACTTCTTCCCCTTATAGGTTTTTTAATAAGCATAATGGTCCCCGATAAAAAGGAGGGGCTTATTTCACGAATTGCTTTTATTTCAGTTGGAATACATTTATTCAGTGCCACCGTTTTTCTTGTATACTGGTTATTTAATGGACATCCTACCCTTGACGTAAAAGACATCGTGCTTTTTGGTTCTGAGAATTATGAATTCTTTATAGACTTCGCATTTGATAAGATCACAGCTACTTACTTGTTTGTTGGAGCATTTCTTACATTCCTTGTCACGGTCTACAGCAGGGTCTATTTGCATCGTGAAAAAGGTTATAAGAGATTCTTTAATACAATACTTTTCTTTTACTCAGGGTATAACATTATTATTTTCTCTGGTAACCTCGAAACACTATTTATTGGATGGGAGATGCTTGGGATTTCATCTTTCCTTCTTATTGCATTCTATCGCGACCGTTATCTGCCTGTTAAGAATGCCGTGAAAGTATTTTCTATTTACAGAATTGGCGATGTGGGATTGATTCTTGCCATGTGGTTGATTCACCATCTTTTCCATGGCAATGTCACGTTCCTTCAGTTGAGAAATTATGATATTGTTCATGAACATCTGTTAACTCATTCATGGATCGGGGTCATAATTTCTCTTATGATTTTGATAACAGCAGCAGCTAAATCGGCCCAACTTCCCTTCTCATCATGGTTGCCAAGAGCTATGGAAGGTCCAACTCCTTCCAGTGCGATCTTTTACGGGTCTCTGGCGGTTCACTTAGGTGTATTTCTTTTGCTTCGTACTTTCCCCTTTTGGGAGCAACAATTTTCCGTTAGGATACTGATTGGTTTGCTTGGATTGATGACAACGGTTATCACTACTGGCATTGCAAGAGTACAATCCTCAATCAAAAGTCAGATCGCGTACGCGTCCATCGCTCAGATTGGTTTGATTTTTATAGAAGTAGCAGCAGGTTTTCAGACGCTGGCATTAATACACTTTGCGGGAAATGCTTTCCTGAGAACATATCAGTTATTGGTTTCTCCTTCCGTTGTTAGCTACCTTATCCGGGAGCAATTCTATAATTTTTCACCCCGTGAGCGCTCCCTAGAAAATTCCTTTCCAAAGAAGATTCAATATTCCCTTTATACTTTGTGTTTAAAAGAGTGGAACCTCGATTCATTTATGTATCGCTATTTATGGAACCCTTTAAAATGGATTGGCACCAGGTTTGATTTCTTGACACTTAATCGTGCGATTATTTTCTTTGTTCCTTCTTACCTCATTGGAGTATTCCTGTTATATAATGAAGAAGTTATGCCTGAAGGGGTTGAAGAGTTTTTGCCATTTCTCTTCTCTTTCATTGGACTGGTAATAGTTTTAAAGGCTTTTACAGAAAGAAAACTAGCCCGGATGAGCTGGATTTTGATAATCATGAATCATTTTTGGATCGTTCTTGCGATTTCATTTAATGAACACTTTACTTACGAACATTCGATTCTTTATCTAAGCGGGGTAGTGGTGGCTGGAATTCTGGGTTTCCTATGTCTGAGAAGATTGAAATCATTCGAAAATAGTATTGACCTTGACCAGTTTCATGGCCATTCTTTCGATCATCCAAAAATTGCTTTTATATTCCTTATTTCCTGTCTAGGACTTGCGGGTTTTCCGATCACGCCTACGTTTATTGGCGAAGACCTTATCTTCAGTCATATTCATGAAGATCAGCCGGTGCTTGCATTATTTGTTGCGCTGAGTTTTATTATAAATGGTCTTGCCATCATCCGGATTTATGCTCGTGTGTTTCTGGGGCCACATGTGAAATCGATTTACGATATGGCGTATCGCTCATCCTGAAAATAGTTATTCGTTAGCCGAGCTAATGCTGAAGGCATTCCTTTGCGTTCTCAATTTCCATCGCTAGGCGCTAAGTTAATGCCTTCGGCATTCTCTGCGAACTTTGCGTGCATTCCTTTGTGGTCTCTGCGGTTACGTGCCGCCGGAGGGGCCTTAGAATTCCCTGCCTCGCCGCCGGTTGCCAAATGCAAACATAACAAAGTAGGATTAATCGTTAATGTTCCAAGGCTAACGATTAACCAATGCCTATTATTTGGCTATCGATACGTTTTCAGAAACTCCATCAGCTTCTTAATTTCCTTTTTCCTAATAGCCGGAAAATTCGCAATCCTGAATGTATCTTTTTTAAGATTTCCATAGCCTTCACCCAGCAGCATTCCTTTTTTCTTTGCGCCTGCCTTTACTACCCCGATAAGATTAGGACTTCCCTTCACTGTAATTACTGTTCTGGATTGAACATCCGGATTTTTTATAAGAAGCTGAAGGTCCTTTGAATTCTTAAAGAAACTAGCCCAGTCTTTTTGCCGTTTCGTTATGGTGCGATCAACTCTGGAGATATTATCCATTTTTCTTGCCGAACAACGAAGCAAATAAATCCCTAAGACATTTGGAGTATACGGTGTTTGCCATTTGTCCATCATCTCCTTCATTAATGAGAGGCTATTGTAATGACTCTTCTCGCCAATCTCTTCCATTCGTCTGATGACCTTCGGAGAACAGATCATTATGGCAAGTCCTGCGGGAAGTCCGAAACATTTCTGGACGGAGGCGAACCAAAGATCGGCAGATGGAAAGTCGAGCACGATCCCAGCCATGGATGAAGTAGCATCAACGGCAATAAAGCGGTCAGGATTGTTTTTTTTTATTGCCGTGATTATTTTATTGCTGACCTGGGTTCCATTGGATGTTTCATTTTGAGTAAGGCATATGATTTCTCCATCATTGAAAGTCAGTTCTTTTGGATTGAGTTCTTTTTCAAATTGAAAAGAGATTGATTCTGCCTCCGGCTTTAATCGGTGAGTGTAATCAAACCATTTTTCTCCAAAAGCACCATTGTGGATATGAATACTTTTGTTCTTTATTAATGATTGTGCAATAACTTCCCAGCACTCTGTGGCGGAGGAAGTGAAGAACACTGAATAATCATTCGGTATGTTCAGTTTATTTTTGAGAAGTTTGATCGTTTTTTTTGATAACGCTATAAACTCCGTGCTCCGGTGGTTCATACTGAGAATGCCTTTTTTGTGGGCGCTCTTTGTCCAGTCGGAAAGTTCGTCGTGTACGCGGGAAGGGCCAGGATAGAAGGAGATCAAAGCGTGTGTTAATTATAAGTTATGAATTATGAATTGAATGGTTGTTCGTTGATGGTCCTTTGTTGTCAGCCTAACAACAGCCAACCAACAACTATGAACGATTATTTTCCCCGGTTAGCAAGATAAATCAATGCAAGTGCATAGCCTTGTAAACCAAATCCAGTTAACAGTCCGGCGCACTTGGAGGTGATGAGGCTTGTGTGCCGGAATTCTTCGCGCGC
>JANYDR010000258.1 GCA_025363495.1 Cyclobacteriaceae bacterium
AACTCCAAACTAAATTTTATAACATTGCACTCCAGTGGATGCGTGGGAGTTGACCACATTCCAACATCAGGTATGATTACGATAATTATTAACTGACACAGTTTAATTTACACACCCCATTATTCAGTGGTTTCTCCTCACTATTCGCCCTTTTCTCCTCACTATTGAGTAGTTTCTCCTCACTTTGATATAGTTTCTCCTCACTTTTCACCTGTTTCTTATCACTATTCGGCAATTTCTCCTCATGATCTCCTCACTATTGGTATGTTTCTCCTCACTTTTCAGTAGTTTCTTCTCATGCACTCCTCACGTTGAGGTGTTTTCGTCTCATCAATACATATTTTCTTCTCGTTGCGTCCTCATTTCACGCGCTTTTCTTCTGATGTTCCTATCACCTTCTCCTCACCCTCTTCTCATTCAGGTATCACTTTCTCCTCACCTTCGTCTCACCCTCTGCTCACATTCTGCTCACGTTGCTATCATCGTCTTCTTACCTTCAGTCATGTTGCGGTCACATTGAGTCATGCTCGCCTCATTCGGACCTCATACAGATAAACTAACGTACTTTGATTCTTTCAATGACGAATTTACTTTGGCCAACTCAATATTCCTGAACATGAACTGATCTTAAGCCCGAACATCTCCTGTCAAACTTGGAAATGGATTTATTTTTTTCGGAGGTTGGTGAAAAAACACCAACACTGGGTTCGCTAAAAAACTTCCCTAAACAAAATATAACAACCCATCCCTAGCGTAATCCATCCAAATGCCCTCTTAAGATTATTCCCGGCAATGTGATGTGACAGTCTGTTACCAATAATAATTCCCACGATAGCAAGGGCACTCACAGAAAGAAGGAAGGGCCAGTCCATGGAGTAATTCATTAAGTCACCGGCGAAGCCGAGCAACGAATTGATGCTGATGATAAACAGGGATGTTCCTACCGCTGTCTTAAAAGGAAGTCCTGTAAGAAATACCAGCGCTGGAATAATAAGAAACCCTCCGCCCGCACCTACTAATCCAGTCAGAAATCCGATGAGCGCTCCCTCTACGATAACAAGAAATGTCCTGAACTTTTGATTGGTGGAAGTTGGGCTCTTCTTTCCACGCATCATTGGAATTGCAGCCAACACCATCAGCACGGCAAATAGTCCAAGAAGAAGAAGTCGCTTCGTAAAAATGAAATCGCCGGAAATAAAAATGATTTCAGGTATTGCAGGTACAATCCATCGTCTCGTACAAAAAATACTAATGATGGAAGGAATGCCGAAAAGAATTCCCGTGCGAAGATTTACAAGGTGCTCACGGTATTTTGGGATGGCTCCCGCAAGACTGGTGATGCCAACAATGAACAATGAATATGCCGATGCCTGTACTGGCTCAAGGTGAAAAAGGTAAACAAGGATCGGAATCGATAGAATAGATCCTCCGCCCCCCAGCAATCCAAGTATAAGACCAATTAGTATTGAGGCGAGGTATCCAAAAAATTCCACTTATAAGTATTTAGTGGAAAACTATAACCTCTTGCAATGGATCGGAAGTGTTTGCGGGATTAAATCAAAGTCTATGGATTTAGTGAGCTTAAAGCTTAAAGCCGAAAGTTTGAAGCTTGAAGGCTCAATCTTTACTAGCTGATTTTCATTTTTAGACTTTGTTTTGAACGAGATGCTCGTCGCTCCCAACAAGACAAAATCTCAAAATGAAAAGAGAATACTTTAAAACATTGAACAGCCTAGCTTTCAGCTTTCTGCTTTAAGCTTTTCACTCTATTTCATTTTTCCAAACTCCGCTATAAAAGCATCCGGATATTTATTCTTAATTGAAGACAAAAATTTATCGGCTTTATCACGGTTAGAAAACTGACCAAGGATAAGACTGTAATACTTTACGCCATTAAGAATCTTCACCTGCACGACGACCTTCTTTTTGTAAGAGCTCTTGAGATTATCAGAAAGACGCATCAGGTTTACCAACTCTTGATATGTACCGATCTGTACACCAAAACCTTTTGGCTGCAAACGTTCTATCTCGAAGTCATAAAATTCTTTCTCGTCAACGGTTATGCGATCAATGGCTTTTACTTCCATCCCACTCTTACCGTCACCGGCATTGATCACCTCGAGTTTCACTTCTGCAAGTCCTTTGCTCACAAATCCTAATTTTTCTGCGGCCGACTTTGATAAGTCAACGATCCGCCCTTCGGCATAGGGACCGCGATCATTTACAGTTACTTCTACCGACTCGTTGTTTACGAGATTGGTTACACGAATTTTGGTCCCGAATGGAAGTGTCTTGTGTGCAGCGGTCAATTTACTGTGTTTGTATTTTTCACCGCTTGCCGTCGGGTGTCCTTCAAATTTATCGGCGTAAAATGAAGCTTTACCGGTCTGAGTGAATTGCCCAAATGATGTGTTGGCAAGAAACGCAATAAAAATTGCAAAAAATAGTCTCTTCATGGGTCAAATATAGCGTTGATAAGGCGGACTTTTTGCCATTGATTCTAAGAGGATTTAACCGTAAAACTATATCTCTAACCAAAGTAGTGCCTCCTTGATAGAACGTCAATGCATTTCCCTCAGATTGAAGGCACGCAGATCTCCGCGGAATTCATGGATGTGTCTTAAAATTCCGCGAAGATCTGCGAGTATTAGATCGGCGTAAATCTGCGGGAAATGTATTTTTATTTGACTGAAGCAGCGGTCTCATTAGTGAATGAACACATTTGACATTAACTTTGCGCGGCAAATAACCGATCCTATTTGCCATGGCCTTAGATTCTGCCAAGTTCCTTTTTGAAGCACTCACCTACGATGATGTGCTCCTGGTCCCAGCCTACAGTGAAGTACTTCCGCGCGAAACCAGCACGTCCACGTATTTAACGAAGAATATTAAGCTGAATATCCCTATCCTGTCCGCAGCGATGGATACCGTCACAGAGTCTCGCCTCGCCATCGCTCTCGCGCAGGAGGGCGGCATCGGTATTGTCCACAAGAATTTGTCGATCAAGGCGCAGGCCATGGAAGTTTCCAAGGTCAAACGCTTCGAAAGCGGCGTGGTGAAAGATCCATTGGTCGTGCCGCCCACGAT
>JANYDR010000287.1 GCA_025363495.1 Cyclobacteriaceae bacterium
CATCCATCTCTAAAACCAAAACTTGTTCCGGTCTTCCATGCAATAGGCTTTGAACTTGAGAAATGTTGCCAGCCTGTTTGCTCGCCTGGGCGATACAATTCTTTCAGGGTTTCAAATGTGAGCCAAAGGGATGAAGCACTCAGATATGAATTAGACTCTGTTGCTGGTTCATTCGGCAAAGAGATCTGCTGAAACACAGGTTGATGAAAATCACTTTTGACATATTTATTTTTACCCGCATGTTCAAAATAATTATTCAACGTTCGTGCAGCCGAGGCATACATACCGGTAATATCCCACAACGTACCCTCTGCCCCTCCCAATACCAGGGATAATCCGTAGTGATCAGCAGGCTGATGAAGAGTGGTCATACCAATGCTCTGAAGAAGATTATAAAATTTTTCATACCGATAGTCTTTAAGTTCATATACAGTAGGAATATTCAACGACCGAAGCAATGCCTTATCAGCAGGAACAGCACCATCATACTGACGTGAAAAGTTCTTCGGGGCAAACCCTCCGATAAGTGTGGGAACATCCGGCATTAATGTTCCTGGTAAAATCTTTCCTTCGTCGAGGATTGCGGCGAAGAGAAATGGTTTTAGAATACTGCCGGTACTTCGTGGAGCACGCGCTACATCAACGTTTTCTTCATGAGCCGCTCCTGATTTTGTGTTGCCAACATATGCCAGAACTTCGCCGGTTTTTACTTCCAATACTATTGCCGCTGCATTGAATACCTGATTGCCCTTTAGTCGTTGATAGTGATCATCAATCACTTGCTCAGTTCTTATCTGAAGTCCTCCATCAATTGAAGATTTTAAAATCTTTTGTGCATAACCATCTCTTACAATGCGATCCAGCAGATGTGGGGCAAGCCGGGGAAGAGGTTGAGGTTTTTCAGGAACACGCTCCGCGATGGCAAGCTGATAGCTAACCTCGTCAAGTTCTCCCTGAGAGAAAAGTTTTTCAAGAAGTCGATTACGCTTGCCAGTCAATTGATCACGGTTCCTGGCAAGATGGATCAGTGATGGATTATTTGGAAGTACTGCGAGCAACGCTGCCTCACCCCATGATAATTCCTGTGAACTTCTGCCAAAATATCTCCAACATGCTGCTTCAATCCCAACTACATTCCCGCCAAAGGGGGCGTGAGAAGCATATAAATTAAGTATTTCCCTTTTTGAATAATGGATCTCGGCACGTGTGGCAAGAATAATCTCGATAATCTTTTGAAAGACAGTACGGTCAGGATTCTGTCTGGACAGACGAATCATTTGCATTGTCAATGTACTGCCTCCACTAACTACCCGACCCGCCTGGATATTTTTTTGAATAGCTCGCGCAATAGCCAACACATCTACTCCGGGATGATTCCAGAAGCGCTTGTCTTCATATGCGGTGATGGCTTTAACAAATTTTTCATTGACTTCATTAGTTTCCGGAAAACGCCATTGACCATCGGATGCGATGGCAGCGGAAAGAAGTTGACCTGATCTGTCTTCCAGTACCGTAGAATATGGATTGTCGAAAAGTCGATCCGGGAGTGAAAAAAAATACCACAGCGATAATCCAATCCCGATAGAAATGAGGATCAGCTTCTTTGTAGTAAAGAAACGGTTCATGGCATTTTGTTAGCATGGCGGGAGGCCAGCTTCCAATTATTTCCAGATTTGATGTAAACTTCTGTATAGCACAGGTTGATTGCAAAAGGACTTTCACCCTTACCCTCAAACTTTCCTGTACCGGTTACAATGGCGGTATTATTATAAAGACGGACGTTAGATTCGTCCACCTGAATTTTTTGATACGTGAGCTTACCGGTTATAATATCATTTATGACATCTGCCTTGCTTTGAATCCATCCATTAGAATGAACGTATTGAATTCTATCATCCAGCAACTTAACAAGTGAATCATATTGCTTATTAATGAGCCAATCGAATTTCGTTTTGGAGAGATCAAGCACGGATTTTTCTGCTGATGTTTGCCCAGATGCTGAGAGTACAAACACCCACAGCAAACCAATCATCAATAGCTTTCTCATAAAAAAGATTTTATTAAAAGCCGTTGTGCGACTCAGCTCCTTCGAGAACTAACTCAGCATCCGGTTTTGATTCATCTGTCAAGGCAACTTTACCTCGCTCCTGACGAAGGATTCTCATGTATAAAGAAATATTTTTATCAAATAAAAAACGGAAGAAAAGTTTTGTCCAGGAGTTGTGTGATTTTAATGAATCATAATATTCCGGTGCCTGGTTTTTAAGATCGGGCAATTTGTTCCATGGGATAGAGGGAAAATCATGATGTTCGTTATGATAGCCAACGTTGAATGCAACTGCATTGAGCGGACCATAATAACTGTACGTTTCCTGTTTCTCATCCAGTGTAAGGTAGTGTTCCTGAATCCAGCGGGCACCAAGTGGATGAAGTCCTACGGAAAAAAAGAAGCTGAACAATAAAAAGAAAAATGCTTTCGGCCCGAAGAACACCCAGATCGCAACGTTGAACGCAATCTGAACAATCCAATTGGCTACGATCCAGCCATCGACCGGCTTAATCTCTTTAAGTCTGAAGGTGCGGATAGCCTGAAATACCGGAAAGAACAAAAGCCAGATTGCTTTTCCAAAAAAAGAATGATTGATCAATTTGGCTTCCCAATAATCAGGAAGGTCACCATCCAATTCATGAACTCCCTGAAATGAATGATGCTTGATATGATAACGAACAAAAGAAATGGCACTCGGAAACATATGTGGCAAGTTGGCGAAAATCGCTGCCGCCAGGTTCAAACCCTTCTTTTTAAATAAGAGGTTATGAGTGCACTCATGGATCATTACAAACAACGCATGATTAGCAAAGGCTCCTCCTATGTAGGCTGCAGCCACTACGATCCACCAGGATGCATCGCGTACTAAATAGGCGCCGCCTACCATTCCTCCAACCAAAGCCATGATGGCAAGGATTGTCGTTGGGTTTTTACCCATCAGCGACTTTATCTGAGGATGTTTGATCATGATCTCACGGGTACGACCACGATGAGGCTCGGGACCAGTTGAGAAGCGGAATTCGTTAGTTTGGGCCATTGTTGCTTAATGAACTACAAATTTAGGAAGAAATTGTTACGGACTGCGTCCGATTTTTTGCCACGGATTACGCAGATTTTCACAGATGTTTCGTGCTCAATTGGCAAAAACAAATCTGAAGGGCAATAGTTCAACATATGGTCAATCCTGGAGAGTGCTTTTAGCGCGTTCCCGTGTGAACAATAAGGTGTTGGCCAATTTTCTAACTTTACATTTTTTAAACTACTAAATTAATGGATCCTGATTTTAAGCTCGATTTTTTTCCGAAACGAGAATTAATAATTTTTAGTGTTGCGGCGGTTTGTACACTGGTCTTGGGTTATTTTATTAGTCTTAGCGCCTGGCTTTTGACTCCGATCATTATGCTTGAATACCTGGTAATCATGGGTGGAGCCGTGATGCTAAAGATTGAAGATGAAGTTTTGACAATTTCTCCATTAAATCCATTCGTAGGATCAAATGAAATTGGAATAAAATCGATAACGAAGATCAAGCCCCTCGATACCGTTGAGCGGCAGGCAGAGGTGGACTTCGGTGGATATTTTCTTCTTTATTCAAGAAGGTGTTTGATTGTTTACCTGGACGAGAATCAACAAAAAAATCAGGCATTCTTTTCTATCTTAAGTAAGAAAGAGGAAAAACAAATACTGAAGGCGTTGAGAAAATTGACAAAGAAGGAGAAGGTGGAGAAGATTGAAGTGCTGGAAGAAGATGAGGACACGGAAGATGTTGAGTAAGATAGAGTAATGTATTGCAATTTTATCGATTCCCTATTGATTCATTAAATCTCCTTCGCTCACTTTCATTCATAGCTGGGAGCCTTGGCAAATTGTCACCTTTAATAAGGTTCAACGAATCTTGTAGAGCAAATAATATTTAAATTCATCCTGACTCAGCTTTAAATTAGTATAATTATAAAAGTACTCTCCTGTTTGAAAAACAGAATAAAAATCAGACTACGAACCGCGACAAAACCATTCAAATAGTTGACCATCTATTTTTTATAATCACTCTTCCATTTCAACCTCCTATCCCGGAGACCAACGATATAAGTATCCAATAGTTTATTATCCCTCCCATTTATGAGACTGGAAGTATCCAAAGGAATAGTTAACCGATAATAGTGACTTTTGAACGGTGGATCGGATATCAAAAATTCATTTTCAGATATCCGGTTAAATAAGAGCGATCTCATTAACTGATCGTTCAACTGCAAATATTTAAAGCTGTCATTTTCGACTTTATACTTTCCAAACAACTGGGTTGAGGATTCCGTCAGGGACCAAAAATTTCTTTTAGTAAAGATAGCTTCGTCGTATATTGAATCATTGGTCACTAAGTACCAGGTACCATTATATTCAATTGATCTTTAGACTTAGCGCAGCCTGCCAACATTAGAACTAAGCAAAGAAATTTCACGAAATTGATCATTGTACTACTCGTTTAGTCACCTGTACAACCTGTCCTTTGGTCCGCGCATAAACACTCTTATCATACATGGCTTCACAACTCATGGCTGGCAGGTAGAAGCTTCCTGCATACGTGGCTGTCAGCATTACACGGAATGTCTTTCGTTGGCTTCCATTCAGATCGAGGTAGGTATAAACTCGGTCGTCACGGATGTCTTGATAAGTAAATGCATCATTCTTCAACATGTCCGTAGCATCATCCAAACGAAGATTGTTGATTTCCCAGCCAGAAGGAAATATCTGGCTTAGTGCAAGATTTTTATACCCTCCACGAACGCCAGGATTAGAAACTGAAACGGTGGCCACAAACTCCGTTCCTTGTTCAAGGCTCGACGGATCAATAGCATTTCCATCAGAATCAGCATACGTCACCGACAGCGAAAGATTATTACTTGCTTCAATCTCTTCACCACGGGCCGGTACGCCTTCTGTTATGATTCGTGCAAACAATGTTCCCTGACCCTGACTTTCTATCTTAAGAGAACCTGCTTTCACACCATCAAATGGTAACGAAACCTGCGCAACGGGGAGATCCGTACTGGCAGAAACACTCTTTCCATTGTAGGTATAGCTAAATTTCAGCGGACCTTTCTTTTCGGTGCCAGCAAACATTCCAACTGCTTTTAGACTCCACGCAACTGACTGCGTGCTCATCCACGAATTTGAATTACTAAGTGACGCTGAAATATCTTTTACCAACTCAAAACCTTTGGTCCTGTCATTCAGCAACAGCAATGTTTCAAGAATAATTGCTTTGTCGCGAACATCTGATCCGTATGAGTAAGCCATCTCCTGATAAGGTCTTACTGTTACAGGCAAGTTTGCAATCAATGTTTTAGCGGCTTCGGGCTGTCCGGCTTTCGCATAAGCTGCAGCCAGCATCCACGCTGACGTAACAGGCAAGTTGCCCATTTCACGCAAACGGTTCATGGAAGCAAGGTCTGCATCGCCCGCGAGTGCCAGCGTGTACAAACGATACGCCTGGATTAATTCGCTGCTCTGTAATTCTTTGTTCTTTCTCCATTCGACCGATTTGCTCCGTTGATATTTTTTCCAGCGTTTCAGCATGTCATTCGGCACAAAATATCCCTTCGCTTCTGCTTCCAATAAGAAATGTCCCGCATAGGTTGATCCCCAGCTTTCAGAATCCTGATTGCCAGGCCAGTAAGCGAAGCCTCCATCACGTGTGACAAACAATTTTAAACGTTCAATGCCTGCACGAACGTTGCGCTGTGTCATCGCCTTTTCTTCATCGGTCAATGCTTTTACCTGATCAAGATATAACTGAGGAAACACTGACGATGTAGTCTGCTCAATACATCCATAAGGGTATTGAATAAGGTACCGCAAACGCTGACCAAGATTGATTGGAGGAAGACTCGAAACTTCGAGGATACCCATATTAGTTCCTGATACACCAATCGGCGTAACACTTCCGCTCCAGCTTTTACCCGGTTCAAGCAACGCTTCAGCAACTTTCGTCACCGGAGGATTGGGGTTGCGTATTTCAATTTCAATTACATCGGTTGACTTGTAACTTCCTGAAGTAGCGATGACTTCAATCTTTGCAATTCCCGTTTCACTTTTCACCGAAAGGTCAAAGTCTGTAGTAAGATCTTCTTTATCCATTGTAACAGAACGGGAAGCATCTCCAGACAATGAAACCGGTCCTGAAACTTTAATATCAATCTTAACATTTTTAATATTTTTCTCCATAGAGAAAATAGTAACAGGAAGTTTCAATGTCTCTTCCGGTCCAAGTACCCGGGGCAATG
>JANYDR010000433.1 GCA_025363495.1 Cyclobacteriaceae bacterium
TGTCGATAACTCAATTGATGAGGCAATGGCAGGCTTTTGCGATGAAATCAAGGTTACAGTCAATCCGGACAATTCAGTTACCGTAGAAGACAATGGCAGGGGAATCCCAACTGATATGATGGAGAAGGAAAAGAGATCGGCTCTTGAGGTTGTTATGACCGTCCTTCATGCAGGCGGTAAATTCGATAAAGACACTTACAAGGTATCCGGAGGTTTGCACGGGGTAGGGGTTTCCTGCGTGAATGCCCTTTCAGAGATGCTAAAAGCTACCGTCTACCGCGATGGTAAAGTAGCGGAGCAAATTTTTAAACGCGGCATACCACAAGCTCCTGTTAAGTTTATAGGGCAATCTGACAGAAGAGGTACAACAATTGAATTTAAACCTGATTATGAAATTTTTCCAGTACTTGAGTATAATTATATTACGATCTCAACACGCCTTCGCGAATTATCATTCTTAAACCCTGGTATTAAAATTATTTTGGCAGATCAGCGCGAGATCGATGAGAAAGGCGAGCCGCGCACCGATACGTTTTATTCTGTTGGTGGATTGCGTGAATTCGTACAATACATGGATTCTACCCGTGAGAAGCTGATAGCTGATCCGATCTATGTTGAGAGCAACACCGGCACCATTCCGGTACAGGTTGCGATGAGCTATAATACTTCGTTTAGTGAGAACCTGATGTCATACGTTAATAACATCAATACACACGAAGGGGGAACTCATGTTGCCGGTTTCAGAAGGGCGTTAACTAGAACGTTAAAAACGTATGCTGATAAATCGGGTTTGCTTGAGAAAGCAAAAATTGAAATTGCCGGTGATGACTTTCGTGAAGGACTTACCGCTGTAATCTCTGTAAAGGTTGCTGAACCACAATTTGAAGGTCAGACAAAAACGAAGCTTGGTAACTCTGATGTTATGGGGGCGGTAGATCAGGCCGTAGGCGAAGCTCTACAGAATTTTCTGGAGGAGCATCCAAAAGAAGCCCGCATGATCGTTAACAAGGTTATTCTGGCTGCTCAGGCCCGTCACGCTGCCCGCAAAGCGCGTGAAATGGTGCAGCGCAAGAATGTACTTAGCGGAACGGGTCTTCCCGGTAAATTAGCCGATTGTGCAAGCGCGGACCCTGCCATTTCAGAATTGTACCTGGTTGAAGGGGATTCTGCTGGTGGCTCTGCTAAACAAGGTAGAAATCGTCATTTCCAGGCTATCCTTCCCCTTCGTGGTAAGATTCTGAATGTTGAAAAAGCTCAGGAGCATAGGATCTATGAGAACGAGGAAATCAAAAACATGATCACGGCTCTTGGCGTCAGTTTCGGAACGGTCGATGGTGAGAAAGCCCTCAATCTGACCAAGCTACGTTATCATAAGGTTATCATTATGACAGATGCAGACGTAGATGGAAGTCATATTCGTACCTTGATCCTCACATTCTTCTTTCGATACATGCGTGAATTAATTGAGCAAGGATATGTTTACATCGCACTTCCACCATTATATCTGTTGAAGCGTGGAAAAGAAGAACGCTACTGCTGGACAGAAGATGAAAGAGAAGCGATTACTAAAGAGCTTGCCAGAGATGGAAAAGAAGATAGTGTCAACATTCAGCGTTATAAAGGTTTAGGTGAAATGAATCCTGAACAGTTATGGACAACAACAATGGATCCTGACAAGAGGACGTTGAAATTAGTAGGAATTGAATCGGCTGCAGAAGCTGATCATTTGTTTTCTATGCTGATGGGAGATGAAGTGGCACCTCGAAGGGAATTTATTGAAAAGAATGCCAAGTACGCAAAAATAGATATTTGATCGAGTTGTAGAGTATGGAAGGAAATGAAGAACTGTTGACCGTTCCGGTTAATGTTCCACAACAAATTGAGGAGAGTAATTACATCAGCCGGGATTTAAGCTGGCTGCAATTTAATTACAGAGTGCTTGATCAGGCGAGGCACATTGACCGAAGTCTTTTTGACCGGCTGAAATTTTTCTCTATCACTGCTTCCAACCTGGATGAATTCTGCACCATTCGCTTAGGCAGTCTTTATAACTATCTCGACTTCGGCAAAGAAAGGTTCGATTACAGTGGACTCCGCGAATCACCTTTCCGTACGTTGCTTTTACAAGAAGTGCAGAAATTCCTGCATATTCAGCACGACTATTATGTCAATAAGCTCAAACCTTTATTTGATAAGAATGGATTTCAGATAAAGGAATATGTTTCATTATCTCCGCAGGATAAAAACAGGGTAGATCAATATTTTCAGCGAACCATCTATCCGATGCTTACGCCGATGATGTTTGATAGCTATCATACTTTCCCTACGCTTAAAAATAATCGATTATTGATCGGTGTTGTTACAAAAGCTCCTACCGATTCAGCCCAACATCAAAAGGCTTCCTTTATTCAAATCCCGAGTAACATTGGACGCTTCTTTGAAATCCTTCAGATGGATGGCACTATTGCTTTTATTCCTATTGAGGACATTATCTGCCATAACGTCCATCATTTGTTCAGGAATGTTGAGGTATTGAGCGTAAACTTATTTAGGATCAATCGCAATGGTGATTTTACATTGGAAGAAAGTGAAGACATTGAATCTAATTTTCTTGAAGAATTAAAGAGAAAGCTTCAGACACGTCGTACGGGAAGGGTAGTGCGAATGGACATGCTTGAAGGTGCAGATCCTTGGTTGATTCGGGTGTTGAAAATACAGTGGGACCTTGAGGATCTCAATATTTTCACCGTCCCAAAGGAAAGCATGCTTGACCTTGGAGGTCTCACGCAAATCATTGGACATAAGGAGTTTAAGGAGAAAAGGGCATCCGCACAGGCACCGGTACGGCCGTCTATAAGACCCGTTACTTATCCCGAAATGGGACATCGTGATTTGTTTGAGGTTTTGAAAGAGCGTGACATACTTCTTCATCATCCCTACGATTCAATGGATCCAGTGCTCGAGCTATTGGAAAAAGCAGCAGATGATCCATTGGTCCTTTCAATCAAGATTACAATCTACCGGTTGGCAAAAGAATCCCGCGTAAGCGCTGCTTTGCTGAAAGCAGCAGAAAACGGTAAGCACGTCTCAGTTTTATTTGAAGTGAAGGCGCGGTTTGACGAAGAAAATAACTTACGTGAAGCACAGCGTTTGCAAAAATCCGGATGCTTTGTGATTTATGGTTTTGGCGCTTTAAAAACGCATACAAAACTTCTATTGATTGTTAGAAGAGAACCGGATGACCGCGTATTCCGCTACGTCCATATCTCGAGCGGGAATTATAATGAATCTACTGCGAGACTCTATACAGATATTGGATTGCTGACAACACGCGAAGTATATGGAATCGATGTGTCAGAATTTTTTAATGTTATAACAGGACATTCACAGCCTTCACTTTATCGGAACCTGATTACTTCGCCACGCGATATGCGCAATCAGCTTTGTGCTTTGGTAAGAAAAGAGGCAGAAAATGCAAAAAATGGATTGCCTGCTGGAATAATTATCAAGCTCAATTCTATACAGGACAAAGAATTTATTGATGCCTTATACGAAGCAAGTCAGGCCGGCGTAAAGATAAAGTTGATCGTACGCGGCATGTGCTGTTTGCGACCGGGTCGTAAAGGATTAAGTGAGAATATTGAGGTTATTTCAATTGTAGGCGAGTATCTCGAACACTCGCGGATCTACTACTTTCATAATGCAGGCAATCCAAAAGTTTATTTCGGCAGCGCTGACGCTATGGTAAGAAGCTTTGACCGACGGATTGAATCTCTCGTGCTTCTGGAACAGGAGATCCTAAAAAAGCAAGTGATGAATATTTTAAGGTATAACCTTCGTGATAATGTGAATTCATACACGATGAAGGAAGATGGCAGCTACGTAATCAAGGAACAGAATGGTGAAGCTCCTTTTAATATCCACAAAGAGTTTTATGATATAACGAAAGAGATCATAGAAGACGTGAGGCTGTTTTAAATGAAGAACGAAAAATTAAAGAATTAATAATGGGATGTGGTAATTGACGGTCCCATTTTTCATTTTCGATTCCTTCATTTTTCATTTTATTTTCCCTGTATCAATGTTGATTTTTTCCCCATCGATTGGTCTTCTGTATTGACAAACTCAACCTTCCTGTGCTTTTGATTTTTCTCGAAAAGATCCAGCAGGATGCCATCTTTGAGGCCAACTTCAGGAACGAGGATATTCTTTGAACGGGCCCACTCCATTACTTTAATATAGATATCGCTGGCCGGCACGATCACATCTGCACGATCGGGATTCATCTGTAGTTCATAGATGCGTTCATCCATCGTGTGGGCTTCCACCATTTTCTTGATGTCTTTTACTTTTTTTAGTGTCATGGTTTTACCAGCTTTAATCCTAGCTAATTCAAAGATCTTGCTGATATTTCCCCCTGTACCGACAGCGGTGATAGGGCCATATTCTCTCTTTGAATTCTCTTTTACCCATTTTTCCATGTCAACCCACATGATAGGAGAGTCGTGATGCTCGAGTACCCGTACCGAACCTATCTTGAAAGAACGGGTTTTAATTTTTTTTCCTCCTGTGAACAGATTAAGCTCCGTG
>JANYDR010000311.1 GCA_025363495.1 Cyclobacteriaceae bacterium
TGTCCATCAGGCGCTTGATGCTTAATTGTACTTCTGAACGAAGAGCTCCTTCGATTCTGAATTTTTCAGAAATGAAAGCACGAATCGCATTGGATTCTTCATCATTCCATTCTTTAACCTTTTTATCCCAGCTAACACCTGCTGAAGTAAGGATCTGTTGCGCCCTTCTGCGACCAATGCCGTAGATGTACGTGAGACCTACCTCACCTCTTTTGTTGTCCGGAATATCAACGCCTGCTATACGTGCCATGCTCTAAATTTTGATTTGTCGATTTAATGATTTGTTGAATTAGCCCTGACGTTGTTTATAACGTGGGTTCTTCTTGTTAATCACATACAACTTGCCTTTGCGACGAATGATCTTGCAATCGGCGCTGCGCTTTTTGATGGATGCTCTTACCTTCATATTACTTGTATCTAAACGTTATCCTACCTTTTGTCAAATCATATGGAGACATTTCCAGTCTCACCTTATCGCCTGGCAAAATCCGGATGTAATGCATTCGCATCTTACCCGAAATGTGTGCCAATACTTCATGGCCATTCTCCAACTGCACTCTGAACATCGCGTTGGACAATGCCTCTTGTATGGTACCGTCCTGCTCTATCGACTTTTGTTTCGCCACTTATAACTATAATTTTTTTCTATATCCTCGTGCGTTGTCAATATTTCCGTTCTGTCCTCGTAAACCGCTACCGTATGCTCAAAGTGAGCTGAAGGCTTGCGATCTGCTGTACGAATCGTCCATCCGTCCTTTTCTTGTACGACGTTCTTGGTTCCAAGGTTAATCATTGGCTCAATCGCTATGACCATCCCTGCTACGATCTTTGGTCCCTTGCCACGTTTACCGTAGTTCGGTACTTCCGGATCCTCATGAAGTTGTTGTCCTACTCCGTGCCCTACCAACTCTCTCACAACTCCATAACCAAAACTTTCAACAAACGACTGGATCGCATATCCAACATCGCCAATTCTATTTCCTGCCTTTGCCTGCCCGATACCGAGGTACAACGAATCGTACGTCCGGTGAAGGAGATTCAACACTTCTGTGCTGGCTCCTTCGAGCGGGTAAGTGTAGGCTGAGTCGCTGTGGTAACCTTTATACCTGACACCACAATCAACCGAAACAACATCACCTTCTTTCAACTCATATTCTCCCGGAAACCCATGAACCACTGTATCATTTACAGAGATGCATAATGAATACGGGAATCCATTATACTTCAGAAAAGAAGGAATTCCTCCTTTGTCTTTGATATACTCTTCAGCCCTTTGATCCAGAACTTTCGTCTTCACTCCAGGCTTTATCAGCCTGGCAACTTCACCGTGAGTCTGCGCTAATATTTTGGCGCTTTCCCTTATACTCTGAATCTCTTCGTTCGTCTTTAGGTGAATCATTAACCTTAAGCCGCAGCAAACTGAGAACGTCCTTTAACCCTTCCGGATTTCATCATCCCTTCGTAATGTCTCATGAGCAGGTAGCTTTCGATTTGCTGGAGTGTGTCAAGCACAACCCCTACAAGAATCAACAGCGACGTACCACCATAAAACTGTGCGAAGTTTTGAGTCACGTTTGCACGCACAGCAAATGCCGGCATGATCGCAACGGCCGCCAAAAAGAGCGCGCCCGGAAGTGTAATCTTTGATAAAATACCATCTATAAACTCGGCAGTAGGTTTACCTGGCTTAATGCCTGGAATAAATCCACCATTGCGTTTCAAATTATCTGCTATGTCGTTTGAAGGAACTGTGATCGCTGTATAAAAGAAAGTGAATAACAGAATCAATATCGCAAACAACAGATTGTATTGCCATGAAGTAAAGTCTGCAAACGTAGAACCCACATAAGCACCCAAATCGCTTTCTCTCCAGATGCCTGCCATGAGTGGAGGAATGAACATCAGCGCTTGTGCAAAAATGATTGGCATTACACCAGCAGAGTTCAATTTCAAAGGAATGAAATCGCGTTTTCCACCGTAAAGCTTATTTCCCACCACCTGCTTAGCGTATTGTACCGGGATGCGTCGTGTTGCCTGCGTTAAGGCAATTACTCCAACCACTACAAAGAACAATGCCAGCAATTCAAGAATGAAGAGCAAAGCACCGCTCATTCCTTTGCTAGTCGCTTCCAAATAAAGTGCTCCGGGAAATCTTGAAACAATGCCAATCATAATCAGCATTGAAATACCATTGCCTATACCTTTATCAGTTATACGTTCACCTAACCACATACAGAACATGGTACCGGCTACAAGAATAATGATGGATGTTACTGTGAAGAACAATCCAGGATTAATGATCGCTTCAGGATTTACAATAGACCTTAAATAACCATACGACTGTGCAGCCGTGATGACGATGGTAAGGACACGTGTAAATTGGTTCAATTTCTTTCTTCCGCTATCACCTTCCTTTTGAAGCTTGGTGAAATGCGGAACAGCTACTGTGAGCAATTGCACGACGATAGAAGCTGAGATATAAGGCATAATGCCCAATGCGAAAATGGAAACTCTATTAAAAGAACCTCCAACCAGCGTATCAAGCAGACCGAACATACCACCAGCCTGATTGCTGGTAAGTGCGCTTGGCTCAATCCCTGGCAATACAATATAAGATCCCAACCTGAAAATGATCAGGAACCCGATAGTATTCAGAATCCGAACCCGAAGGTCCTCGATTGAGAAAATGTTCTTTATGGTGGTAAAGAATCTCTTCATTATTTTACCGTTGTGGCGCTACCGCCAACGTTTTCAATTGCCTTTGTTGCCGTCTCAGAGAAAGAATGTGCTTCCACATTCACTTTCGCTTTCAATTCTCCACGACCCAATATTTTTACTTTGTCTTTCTTTCCAACAATACCATTGTCCATCATCACCTGTAAGCTGATGCCAGCGGCATTTATTTTCTTTGCAAGCTCTTCCAAAGCATCAAGATTGATGGCCTTGTAATAAATCTTGTTATTGTTCTTAAAGCCGAACTTCGGAATACGGCGTTGCAACGGCATCTGACCACCTTCGAATCCAGACTTTGTCTTATGACCCGAACGTGACTCGAGCGCGGTCAGCAGAAATTGCGCGGCGCCGACAGGTCCGATCCAGTAAACGTATTTCAGCGGCACCGTGATCATGGTGAAAGACAGCTCGTCGTCGCGGACGACGCCGA
>JANYDR010000348.1 GCA_025363495.1 Cyclobacteriaceae bacterium
AGTTGGGTTTTAAAAATCCAATCGATGAAGCAATCCGCTCAGCCAGTAATGATGATTCAAAAGGGTATGTTGTTCAATCCGAGATACCGTACGACTTCATTAGAAAAAGACTAACCATACAAATTAAAAATGAGAAGGAGAATGTCGCCATTACAAAAGGAGCTTTGACTTCAATTCTTAAAATATGTTCGAGAGTAGAAACAGCCGATGGTCAAGTGGTGGGGATAGAGGATAAAGTGAATGCAATCACCGATCGGTACGCAGCATTAAGTGCAGAAGGTTATCGTGTTTTAGGCGTTGCGTATAAGAATGGGAGTAATGAAAAAGATTTTACCCGCGCGGACGAGAGTGACATGACTTTTTTAGGATTCATAACATTGTTTGATCCTCCCAAGAAAGATGCTCTGGAGACAATTCATAATTTGAACAAGTTGGGTGTTCAGCTTAAGATCATTACTGGTGACAATGCATTGGTGGCAGGAAGCCTTGCAAGACAGATAGGTATCGTGAATCCAGTCATACTTACCGGTCCACAAATGAGGGAGATGAGTGATCGGGCCCTGGTTCAACAGGCGGTTACTACTAATATCTTCGCTGAGGTAGAGCCCAATCAAAAGGAGCGAATTGTTGTGTTCTTAAAAAAGTCCGGGAATGTTGTCGGCTTTATGGGAGACGGGATCAATGATGCTTCAGCTTTGCATTCCGCCGATGTCGGGATCTCCGTAGATTCGGCGGTAGATGTAGCGAAGGAAGCCGCCGATATTGTATTACTGAATCAGGATTTAAATGTGTTGATCACGGGTATTGTTGTAGGACGCAAAACGTTTTCCAACACTATGAAATATATTTTTATGGCTACGAGCGCCAACTTCGGAAACATGTTCAGTATGGCTGGCGCATCGCTGTTCCTTCCATTTCTTCCCTTACTGCCGAAACAAATATTGCTTACGAACTTATTAACTGATTTTCCAGAGATGGCCATTGCATCTGATCGGGTGGATTCCATTGCGGTTGATAAGCCTCATCGCTGGAATATTAAATTTATTACACGGTTCATGATCGTGTTTGGATTGCTAAGTTCTTTGTTTGATCTGTTTACTTTTTGTGTATTATTATTCTTAATGAAAGAAGACGAAAAAATTTTTCAAACGGGATGGTTTGTGGAGTCGGTTATCTCTGCGACGCTGATTGTGCTGGTGGTCCGGACCAGATTGCCCTTTTTTAAAAGTCTGCCGGGAAAACTTTTAAGTATTGCTACGGCATTGGTTGTCTTATTTGTTTTGGTCTTGCCATTTCTTCCATTCTCAGGGTTATTTGGTTTTACCCGTTTGCCTTTACAATTCTACGGTTGGATGTTACTGATCGTATGTCTTTATATGATCTCAGCCGAAATAGCAAAGCAATGGTTTTACAGAAGTATTAGAAATCAGCAGTAGAATTGTTAAAATAGTTGTGGAATGTCATATTCTACCTTTGTAACATTGAATTTCGCATAACTGAAATCTCCTTTTTCTAATCTCCACAATACTTCAAAATTGGTTCGAACGAGGATTTCATTTATCTCTTTGTAATTGGCTGCCTTAATAATCCATGTCTCTAAGCTTTTCTCATCCATATATCGCTTTGTTTCAAGCTG
Organism: Cyclobacteriaceae bacterium; assembly: GCA_025363495.1. Taxonomy (GTDB): domain Bacteria; phylum Bacteroidota; class Bacteroidia; order Cytophagales; family Cyclobacteriaceae; genus ELB16-189. Next base: position 1,637 of record JANYDR010000348.1, read on the forward strand.
GATAATTTCGCCTACATCGTTGAAGGTTACTTTGAAAAATAGGGACGAGCCATTGTGGTTGAAAATAATTCGTTTGGCGCCGGCAATGTGTGAAGGATATAACTTTTATCCCTTAAAATGTAAGTAATCCATGACAGCATAAATTCAATTTTATACCTGAAATGAAGTGGCTCTCAGAATAAAGACAGATAACGTTGTATGGAAAATCTGGAAATTGAAAATCGAAGGCCTTTATAGTTGTAGAAATCCTTGAATACGTCCGCAATTCAGTGTTAATAAAAACTATTATCCGAAAAACAACTGGGAATGTCAGCGCTGTCTCATTTGATTCAGGAGAAGCCATGACGGAGAAAATCTCTCCTTTCGACACCTTCATCCAGATTATTGAAGGCAAAGCCGAAATTTTCATTGATGACAAGTCAACGATGCTTGACACCGGACAATCAATTATCATACCCGCGCATTCCCGCAATGCGATAAAAGCCAACGAGCGGTTCAAAATGATTTCAACGATTATCAAAAGTGGTTATGATTCAGTGAGTTTATAGGCGCAATTAATTAAATAGCTTATCCTATGGAGAATGAAAAAGTATTGGTGACGGTTTTCGATAATAATCTGCAGGCCAAACAAGCTATTAAGAAATTGCAAAAGAATGGGTATGACATGAAAAAGCTATCGGAGCATTCTGGGGAAGTATATGGGGGCTTTTATTTGGTTCCGCATTCTTCATTATTCCTGGGGTTGGACCGTTGCTTATTGCCGGACCTTTTGTAGCACCTTTAGTCGGAGCGCTTGAGGGAGCTGTTACTCTTGGGGGACTTGGTGCTCTTGGAGCAGCGCTAACAAGTTTAGGTATTCCTAAAAATAGTGTTGTACTCTATGAAACCGAGATCAAGGCGGGTAGATTTCTGTTAATTGCACATGGTACGGAACCTGAAATAGAGAATGCGAGGTTGGCGTTAGGTGTCGAAGCAAAGATTCGAGGGTTAATTGCAAAGGAATAATTCAGTTAGGCAATTTAGCTTCGCTGAAGAACAAAATTAAACTTGAATAAAAGTCGAATACATTTCCGGCAGATTTTGCGGAATTCCAAGAGTTCCGCGAAAAATCTGCGAGTATTCGATCTGTGGAATCAGTGGGAAATACATTTCAGCCAACCTCTAAACAAGTAAATTATTTCAAACAATTTCATTCTAAAAACCTCCATCACGATCAACGCCCCATATCAAACATTTGGGATGCTCTCACAAATCCAGTACAAATAAAGAAGTACATGTTTGGAACAGAAACAATTTCCGATTGGAAGGTTGGAAGTCCTATTACCACAGCGGTGTACGGGACGGCAAGCCGTATGAAGACAAGGGAACGATCCTTGAACTTGTTAAAGAAAGGACACTGAAGTATAATTATTGGAGTAATTTCTCAGACATTAAAGACGAACCGACCAATTATGTCAATATTATTTGTTCACTTTCTGAACAAAATGGTAAGACTGTTTTTGCGCTGACTCAGGACAATCTTAAAACAAAAGAAGCCCATGATCAATCTGAGAAGAATTGGGGAATGATATTTACTAGGATAAAGGAGATGCTGGAAGAAGATTAACCTCACCTTGGCGCTCTCCTTTTAGGAGAGGGTGGGGAGAGGTATTATATTTACCCAGTGGAATTAGAAGATAAAGTAAAGGCTGTTGAGATTGTGTTTAAGAATCTCGATTCAGCTATCGCGAAATTCCAATCAACATCTTCCCTGCATTGTAAATTTGGTTGTGGAAAATGCTGTTTTAAACCTGACATCGAAGCGACTATTCTTGAATTCCTGCCCTTTGCTTACTATCTAAACAAAGAGGGTAAGGCCGAGGAATGGTATGAACGATTAAAGCTCAATGATTCACCTATCTGTCTTATTCTGAATCCAACACAGGGAGGAACTGGATTATGCTCTGAATATACGTATCGCGGACTGATTTGCAGGTTGTTTGGATATTCAGCAAGGACAAACAAACATGGAATGCATGAGTTAGTAACCTGCTCGATTATCAAGACAGAACAAACAACTGCCTATCAAGAAGCTGAAAGAAAAATAGAAACCAGAAGCGAAGTACCCGTCATGAGTGATTACTACATGCAGCTTCATGGTATTGATTACTTGTTGACGAAGGACTTTTATCCGATTAATGAGGCTATCCGCAAGGCGATAGAGGCGGTGCTTCATTATTATTCTTATCGGTGATTTTTTCCCGCAGATTCCCGCTGATCTAATACACGCAGATTTTCGTGGAACTCTCAGAATTCCGCGAAAATCTGGGTGTCTTTCAATCTGCGAGAATCTGCAGGAAAATATCCGAGCCTAAAGCCTCACTCTGGAAATAATCGGATCAATCACTTTCTTAAATAAAACCGAAGGCGTCGAAGCAGGTGCCGGTTTCTGCGTCACATCCGGTGAACCCGAAAACGGAGACGAATTTCCATTAAAAATGAGTGCCAGCGCAATCACCGCCGCTACGGCAACGCCCAGAAGCAAAACCCATATTCTATTGGAAAATTCCTTCATCGTTGATTTACCTTGTTGCAAACTCAGTACCATTCTTTAAACCTTTAAAATCCGCCTTTTTAGACCTTTTTTAATATCGCTTGTCCAAAGTTGAACAGGTCAATATTCATTCCGCACAGTAAATACCGCCCGCAGCGCCATTGGTTACTCAAAGCTGTCTTGAATTATATAGGTTTTAATGAACCTCTTTTCTATTTACATTTGTTGTCAGACCGGGACTAGAATTACAAAACGATGAAAAAATATTTGTTTTTTGCGTTGATGACGGTAGCGGTGACAAGCCGTGCCCAGGAGACTCACGAAGGACCTGTGAAATGGATGACATTTGAACAGGCGGTTGAGAAATCCAAGACAGAGAAGCGCAAGATCTTCATCGACGTTTATACCGACTGGTGCGGATGGTGCAAGGTGATGGATAAAAATACATTCAGCGAAGTCCAGATAGCAAAGATCCTGAATGAGGATTTCTACCCTGTGAAATTTGATGCGGAGCAAACAGGAGACATTGTTTTTAACGGTACAACCTTCAAGTTTATTCCTTCTGGTAATAAAGGCACTCATCAATTAGCGGCAGCGTTGATGAACAATCAATTGTCCTACCCGACAGTTGTTTTTCTCGACGATGAATTTAGAATGATCCAACCACTTCCCGGTTACCAAAAAGCGGAAGAGTTTCATAAGATCATCCAGTTCATTGGTGAAGACCATTACAAGACAATGAAATGGGCTGACTGGCAGACTGTGTACAAATCTCCTTATGTAGCACCAACTGCAGGATCTGGTAATTAATTTCCAATTTCTAATTTCCAACTCCGTCCTCTTTTAATCCTAATTAATTTGAGTTATTTTTAAGTAAGTCATTCTTATTTAAAGATTTCAACCGATGTCTTTCACCCATTTAAAATTTGCCATCCGCCGGATCTGGCGAAGCAAGGTTTATTCATTAATTATTCTATTGAGCCTTGCCATTGGTTTTGCCTGTTCAAATCTTCTGATTTCATTCCTGATTGCGGAATCCAATACCGATTCATTTCACAGTAAAAGCAAGCGCATCTTTCAGATTTTCAATGATGATCCTTTCGGTGGAAATCGTCGCATAGCCTATATCACTGGTGCAATGCCAGACTATCTCAAAAGCAATTATCCGGAAGTAGAGAGAGTTAGTCAGCTTACCGGACTTGATGGAGTGACACTTGAAACTACTTCTGGTAAATTTCACGATGTTGGTATGCTCATGGCAGACAGCTCTTTCTTCTCCGTTTTTGATTTTCCCATTTACAAAGGAAGAGCAAGCAATGGACTTACTCCGGAGAGTATTATGCTGACCAGAGAAAAGGCAAAGATTCTCTTTGGAGAAGAGGATGTTGTTGGCAGAACGCTAACACTTGAAACGGTAGATACTTCCCGACTGCTGACAGTCTCTGCTGTGATTGATAATTTACCGGAGAATAGCCATTTAATCTTTGAAGGACTTATTCACCACTCCGTATTAAAAAATGAATTATCGGGTGGACCGTCATATGTGTTATTGAGGGATGAGCTTGCTGTAAGAGAGCTTGAAAAGAAAATTAATCTTGATGCCCAAATTCCCGGACTGATTGGTCCCGGCAAAGGTGGGTATCATTTGGATCCTTTGCGAGAATCCTATTTTAATAAGGACAATACAATGGCTTTTACCAAAACCAGGAATAAAATATTGATCGGGGTTGGATATGTTGTCTGTGGATTGGTGCTGTTCATGGCAAGTTTTAATTTCATCAATTTGTTTTTGTTGTCTTTACAGGAAAGAACGAAGGAAATGGGGATTCGTAAGACGTTAGGAGTATCATTAAGCAATCTCATTAAAGCCAGTTCCGCAGAGGTCATAATTTATTTAGGGACGGGATTGATTTCTTCTTTATTGCTGACCTACTTGTTGCTTCCTGTTTTTAATACGATAACAGAAGCAAATCTGAAATTTTCCTATTTGTCCCACCCGCAAGTTTTCTTAGTGATAGGTCTGGTTATTTCTCTTCTGGGAGTTCTTGTGATCTTAATTTCTGTGTCAAAACAGTGGAAAACGCAACCCATTAATCTCATTAGAAATAATTATTCATCGAAGCTGACATTTAGCCGGTTTCTCTTTACAATCCAGTTTGTGATTTCAATTACGCTGGTGATCTGTTCAATCACAATTATCCGTCAAATGAATTTTCTGGAGTATGGGCCACTTGGATTCAATCGGAACATTATCCAGTTGAATTCATTTGATAAAGAATCTTCAAAGTTTTTCCCTGAATTGAAGCAAAGTCTTTTACAAATTCCGGGTATCAATCAGGCTACTGTTTGCAGCGGTAATCCAATTTCCGGAAATAT
>JANYDR010000362.1 GCA_025363495.1 Cyclobacteriaceae bacterium
TGATCAGAAGGATTTTACTCTGACAGAATTTGACCGGTTGGACATGGGAGAGGCGTTTGTTATTACCGTGCAACAAAGTCCAGTGTATTCAATTCATGTATCGGGAGACAGGAGAAATCTCAACGATCTTGCTGTGGTGAAAATCGGCTCGACGCTCAACGCTCATTATACAAATAACAGAGAGCATGAGCATACAACTTATATTACGATAACGATGCCGGTGATAACTGGTGCCAGCCTATCGGGGGCCAGTAATACTTCTATCACTGGCTTTAAGGATGTTACTAACATGGAAATGATTTTATCCGGGGCATCCATTGCGCAATTAAATATTGAATCAAAGCAATCTATTGTTACTCTTTCAGGTGCTTCAAAGCTTACAATGTCTGGGAAAACGGATTTACTGGCTGTAAAAGCTTCGGGGGCGTCAGAACTGTTTTCGTATGCTATGTCAGCAGGTAAAGTAGATGCTGAAGCTTCCGGTGCGAGTAAAATCAGCGTTTACGCTTTACAATCTCTGAAAGCAAATGCCAGCGGGGCGGGGGTAATTTATTATAGGGGAGATGCTTCGGTGGAGATGGTGGTGAGTGGGGCGGGGGTAGTGGAAAAAGAGTAAATAGGTTACAAGAGTTGCCAGTTACCGGATACCAGTTTCCAGGTGGATACAGAAAATGTTTTAGATGTGTCTATACTCAAGCGAGGTTGTGATATACTGTTTGTACGTCTTCATCTTCTTCCAGTGCCGTAACGCATTCCATTACTTCATCTTGTTCAGCTTCGTTTAGTTCTTTGGTGGAGTTGGGAATGTATTGAAGTTCAGAACTCTTAGGGATCAGATTTTTTGACTCGAGAAATTTCTGCATGTGACCGAACTCCGTAAATTTTGTATAGACAATAGTTTCGGTTTCGTCTTTCTGAATGTCTTCTGCTCCCGCATCGATCAGATCAAGTTCAAGCTCGTCAAGATTAAGCTTGGTGGGATCAAATTTAAAGACTCCTTTTCTTTCAAACATAAAGGACACTGATCCGGAATTACCCATGCTGCCCCCATTTTTTGAAAACCTGAGGCGAATGTTTGCCACAGTCCGCGTAGGATTATCTGTTGCGCACTCAACGATAACGGGCACCCCGTGGGGGGCATAGCCTTCATAGATAATCTCTTCGAAATCCTTTTCCTCTTTAGAAGAGGCGCGCTTGATGGCATTATCCACGCGGTCTTTTGGCATATTGATTCCCTTCGCATTCTGGATAGCCATTCGCAAACGCGGATTGTTGTCGGGGTTGGCACCGCCTAGTTTTACTGCGATGGCAATATCTTTTCCAATTCGTGTGAACCCTTTGGCCATGCGGTCAAAGCGGGCGAACATTTTGTGCTTACGTTTCTCAAATACGCGTCCCATAGTGGTTATATCGGGTAAAATTGGGTGTAAAAATAATGGGCCATTTCGAATTAGGAAATATTATAGTCTTACAATGGAAATATTCAGACTAATCCAGCCTCATAGAGGTTGAATTCCAGGGCACTAGCCACCTCAAAACCATCTTCCTTCAAATCATCGAAAATTCCTTCATCAAACTCAAGATCACGACTTTCTATTTTGCCATCAGGTGAGACTGTAATTTCAGTGCCTTTTAGTTGAATGGGGTTGACCTTGACGATGATTTTTACATCTTCCAGCTCTTTTTTGAAGTATTGATGAACGATATTTGAGCCCATTGATGGAGGTTTAATTCACAAAAGATCGCTTAAAGATAAGCGTTGCGAAAATACTAAACATGAAACTTTCTATTCCTGAGCAAATCGAAACTGAACGTCTTCGTTTATTCCGATTAAAATACGAGGAAGCTGAGGAGATATTTTATACCTACGCCAGTAAGTCCGAAGCAACAAAATATATGTCATGGCCGACACACGAAACCCTGGAAGACACACGGACTTTTTTAAAGCATGCTATCAATGGATGGAGAGCTGGAACAGACTATTCTTTTGGTATCCGAATAAAAGAATATAATCGCTTTATTGGAAGCTGCGGATTGTTAAACGACGACGGCAAAGTACAATTTGGATATGTTTTAAGTCCCACCCATTGGGGAAGGGGTTATGCTACCGAAGTGTGTCGCAAGCTGATGCAGATTGTCAGGACTCTTCCAGAAGTATACCGCGTGAGCACTTTTGTAGATGCTGAAAATATAGCTTCCACCAAGGTGTTGTTGAAGTCAGGATTGGTAGAAGAGGCCCGGTTGGAGAAATGGTTTAAGTTTGTTAATCAGAATAGTGAACCAAAGGATTGCTTCCTTTTCAAATTACCACTGTAACACCCCGGCAGGAAATGAAAAGACTTTTATTATCAACACTTGCATTCACACTTTTAGCTTTCTCCCATAATTTTGTTTCTGCTCAAAAACCAAAAAACTTTTCAGTGGTGATTGATGATCTGGCCTCCAGACTAGAGAGTGCGCACGTATCTGCTCAACCATTGCGATTAGCAATTATTCCGTTTGGTAATACCCAATCGCAGACATCCAATCGGTTTGGGGACTATGTCACCGAGTCTATTATTGGTAAACTAAATCCAGGTAAGTATAAAATATTTGAACGCAAACGACTTGATGCCATTTTAAGGGAAGATGAGCTCATGCTTTCTGATTTAATGTTGCCGGAGGCCGCTCAAAAAATTGGTAAACTAGTTCCTATAGATGCGTTGTTTTCCGGGACTTATACAAAACTCAAGACCTATATTGATGTCAGTGCTCGTTTGATTGATGTGACCTCGGGTGAGATACTGGTAAGTTTTTCCGGGAGAATTAAAATGACTAAAAACCTCAAAATACTTTTCCTCCTTAACGAACCCCCGGCACCTGATAATTCAATGACAATTAATTTGAAGCCACCGACAGTCAAAACGGAGAATCCGACGCTGGATCAAAAGTCGATTGAAGAAATATGCAAAGAGAGGGTTACTGAATTTGGGAAAGACTTAGCGATTTGTCTACAGACGAACGAATAAAAACGGTGACAAAAGAAGCAATGGGTGTTCCGTTTGATAATCAATGTGGAAGAATTCATTATGACGTGATCTATTATTTTAGCCGTTATAAAATAAATAGACCAGAATACGAATCTTTCCTGCTTTCTACTCTTGATACAATTGCGCTCCCGACGCAAGACGATCGTGCCTACGAAATTGTCAGGTTTATGGCACGTGATAGTGTAATCGACGCAAGGGAATGGAAAGTAGGGCTGAACACCATAACAAGAGTTGGAGACTACTCTCTTTCAACTTATCTAGGTTACTTGATCGGAAAGTCGAAGTCCTCGCAACAGGAGTTTCAGGAGCGTGTGGATACTTATTTTAGGCTTGCTGCTAATAAGAAAATCGGTCTGCCGATAGCTATTTCAGCCAACCAGGCATTCTTTGAAATGATGGAGGGATTGAGATATAACAGATCGTTACAGCCGTACGTGTATGAAAAGTATTCTTCTACAGTGACGCTTGATGTGCGCTCTGCTTCATCAATTTATTCGGAATTAGAGACGATGTTCAAAGAAGAAGGTCGCCCTGTTGTAAAAGCAACTATTATCGGCTGGTTGGCCGATTTTTTCAATAATCATGTGGACGAAAAATCCGGCGAGCATCTTTATGACCTTGCATTGTCATCTCAGCCTACTAACAATGAGGATAGGAATAAAAAGATTGCAATAGAGTTTCCTGCGGCGGACCTAAAGATATTAGTTGATCGTTGCCGTGATCGCTTCAGTGAGTATGCGATGAAAGTTCCTTATAAGAGTCAGCAGGAAGACAGAATTAATTTCTGCATTGCCAATGGAATTGCTATTCCAGGAGTGATCCCAACATTTCCGGAAGCAGAGATTATTTTAAAGGGTAATGACCTTAATAAACAGCTCGATGCGATGAAGATGTTGGTTCAAATGGGAAATAGGCCTAAACCATTGGAGAGTGCTTTGATTGGACTTTTTTCAAAACGTAGTCTTGACGACAAGAAAAAACTAACGGACATACAGGCATTAGCGATTACAACGCTCGGGAACATCAAAACATCTCAACCTGAAGCTATTACATACATGACATCTAAGTTAAGGAGCTATGAGTA
>JANYDR010000368.1 GCA_025363495.1 Cyclobacteriaceae bacterium
TCGAATCTTACTATCTTTGGCTCCAAATGAAAAAAGTCGCTTTCTACACCCTCGGCTGCAAACTTAATTTCTCTGAAACCTCTACTATTTCCCGGAAATTTGAAGAAAAGGGCTATCAGAAAGTTGACTTTACTGATACACCGGACATCTTTATAATCAATACGTGTTCAGTTACTGAAAATGCAGATAAGAAGTGTCATAAGATTGTACGGGAAGCCAGAGCAATATCTCCTGATGCGTATGTAGCCATCATTGGTTGCTATGCTCAGCTCAAACCAAAAGAGATATCAGAAATTCCGGGCGTAGATGCTGTTCTTGGAGCATCAGAGAAGTTTAGATTGGTTGAATTGCTGGATGGGTTTGTTCGCCCGATTAAGCCTGTCGTTCTTTCTACTGAAATTGGTGAAGCATCCAATTTTAATACGTCATATTCCATGCACGATCGCACCCGTACTTTTTTGAAAGTTCAGGATGGCTGCGATTATTCTTGTAGCTTCTGTACTATTCCACTGGCACGCGGAAGCAGCCGAAGTGATTCAATAGAGAATATAGTTAAGACTGCGAAAGAAATCGCTCAAACAGAAGTTAAAGAGATTGTTCTTACGGGTGTAAACACCGGAGATTTTGGAATTCAAAATGGACTACGAGTGGAGCGATTCATCCAGCTTATTCAGGCATTGGATGATATTGAGGAAATTGAACGCTTTCGTATTTCATCTATCGAACCAAATCTCTTATCGAATGATATTATCGATTTTGTGGCGACGTCAAAGCGTTTTGCCCCTCACTTTCACATACCTCTTCAATCAGGTTCTGATAAAATATTGAAACTGATGAGGAGACGTTACCAACGTCAACTGTATGTGGAACGGGTTGCCAAAATAAAAGAAGTAATGCCTCTCGCCTGCATCGGTGTTGATGTAATCGTTGGTTTCCCAGGGGAAACGCATGAAGATTTTTTAGAGACTTATAGCTTCCTGAATGAATTAAATATCTCCTACCTGCACGTATTCACCTATTCTGAACGCGAGAACACAACCGCTGCCACCATGGCAGATAGTGTGCCTATGAAACAACGAAATGAACGATCACGCATGCTTCATACTCTATCGGACAAAAAGCGAAGATTGTTCTATGAAGAGAATATTAATTCAGAGCACACAGTAATTTTTGAAAATGATATTGAAGATGGGATGATGCATGGCTTCACTGAAAATTATGTTCGCGTGAGTGCTTTGTATGATCCAATGATGGTTCGGGAGATGCGAAGAGTTCGGATTACAGATATAAGTGAGAAGGGATTGGCGTTGGTGGAGGAGGTTGAAAAAGAAGTATTAATCCATCATTAGGCCATTGCTGTTGCTCAATTCGATAATTCCATTTTGTAAAAATTAGTCAGGTTTTCATTACATTCTTATATACTGATTTTCCATCGGCATATTCTATTTTTCCTGCATAATTCTTTAAGAGCAATCCCATTGACTGGTCCAATTAGTCAGGAGGAAGACTCTGGCTAAAAAAATAAAAAAATGGCAAATACTTACACACAACTATACATTCAATTCGTGTTTGCAGTACAACGAAGAATAAGTTTGATTCAACCCGACTGGGAAACTGAGTTGTATAAATACATAACGGGCATAACTCAAAACCATGAACATAAGATGATTGCAATAAATGGAATGCCTGACCACATTCACATATTCGTAGGTTTAAATCCGAAGCAATCTATTTCGAATCTGATGCAGATCATTAAGGGAGAATCTTCTGAATGGATAAATGCAAGAGGATTCGTGGATGGTCAATTTAGCTGGCAAGGAGGTTATGGGGCTTTTTCATATTCAAGAAGGCAACTTGATCAGATTTATCATTACGTTATGAATCAAAAATTACATCATCAGAAGGAATCATTTCTGATTGAATACACCAGATTATTGGAGGAATTTGATGTTCAATACGATAGCCGGTACATTTTTAAACCACTCGAATAATTTTCGGTTTGATATTTTGTCCGTATAAAGATTTTGTCCCTAACGGGACAATTCCAAAATATCAAATCGTTTTTCTATAAAGATTTTGTCCCTAGCGGGACAGCACGTAAACAATGATTTAATTTCAAAAAGATATCTTCTCCAGAAACAGCGGTACATTATCTTATCCAGCAATGTATTTCGTCCCGCTAGGGACATAATCTTTGAAACTAAGGAACGCCGTTTGCTTTGCTCGTCCCATAGGGATCCAGCAAATGTATTTGATCTGGTTGCGTATGTCCCAATCCAGCAACGTATCCCGTCCCGCTAGGGACATAATATTTGTAACTATGGAATCCCTTTTTACATTGATCGTCCCATGGGGACGAAATATTAGATCTGATTTCGGAGATCGCACACCTGTACCGTCACTCAAACCTGAATAACCCCATCCCTCATCTCCAATTTTCTATCCGCCATATCAGCAAAAGTCTGATTGTGTGTAACGATAATAAATGTCTGCCCGCGCTTCTCCCTCAACTTAAAAAAAAGCTCATGGAGTTCCTGCGCATTTTTTGAATCTAGATTACCACTCGGTTCGTCAGCCAGAATAAGATCAGGCGAGTTGATCAATGCTCTGGCCACAGCAGTTCGTTGCTGCTCCCCTCCCGACATTTCGGAAGGCTTATGATGAAATCGCTCACGCAGACCTAACTCCTCAAGCAACTGTTCCGCATTTGATTTTACTTCGGAATCTTTTCTGCCAGAAAGTAATCCTGGAATCATCACATTCTCCAAAGCAGTAAACTCAGGCAACAGATTATGAAACTGGAAGACAAATCCGATGTGTCGGTTTCTGAAGGAGGCCAATTCCTTTGGACTTTGAGAAAATACATCCTGTCCTTTCACGGAGATTTTTCCTTTGTCGGGAATATCAAGCGTACCCAGCATATGAAGTAAGGTACTTTTACCCGCGCCTGAAGCTCCAACGATGGCTACTACCTCCCCCTGTTTTACCGACAGGTCAACTCCCTTCAGGACTTTTAGCGCCCCATAGGATTTCTCAATACTAATTGCTTCCAGCATATAATCGGTTCTTGAAATAAAGGTTTAAAAAAAGTAGCTTGCTTGCAAAAGTATAGTTCCTTAAAACTATTAACATATGAACATCCACGAATATCAGGGAAAAGATCTTCTTAAGAAATACGGAGTGGCCATTCAGGGGGGCATCGTAGCCGATACTCCAGATCGGGCAGTGGCCGCCGCCAAAGAATTGCAGGCAGAGACTGGCACTAAATGGTTTGTTGTGAAATCGCAGATTCATGCTGGTGGACGTGGGAAAGGTACCGTTAATGAAACTGGTTCCAGGGGAGTTGTGCTCGCTAAAAGCATTGATGAAGTCTTTGAAAAGTCTAAGGCTATCCTCGGAGGTACACTGGTTACTCATCAAACAGGCCCTGCAGGAAAGAAAGTTAACAAAGTATTGATTGCACAGGATGTCTATTATCCAGGTGAAACAGAGCCAAAAGAGTACTACGTAAGTATTCTGTTGGATCGCTCCAAAAGTAAGCCAGTCATCATGGCCTCTACAGAAGGTGGAATGAACATTGAGGACGTAGCAGCAGAAACACCCGAAAAAATAATAAAGGAATGGATAGAGCCGGGCATCGGACTTCAGCCATTTCAAGCCAGAAAAGTGGCTTTTGCGTTGGGTTTGGAGGGAAATGCTTTCAAAGAAATGGTGAAGTTTCTCACCTCACTTTATGCGGCCTACATGGCCAGCGATGCATCAATGTTTGAAATTAATCCAGTCCTTAAAACCTCTGATAATAAGATCATTGCAGTCGACGCCAAAGTCAATCTTGATGACAATGCGTTATATCGTCATAAAGATCTTGCTGAGCTACGAGATATCACTGAAGAAGATCCATTGGAAGTTGAGGCAGGTAAATCCGGGCTCAACTATGTAAAGCTTGATGGAAATGTAGGTTGTATGGTAAATGGTGCCGGGTTGGCGATGGCTACGATGGACATCATCAAGATTTCCGGTGGCGAACCGGCAAACTTTCTTGACGTGGGTGGTGGCGCGAACGCAGAAACTGTTGAGGCGGGCTTCCGGATCATCTTAAAGGATCCTAATGTAAAAGCTATTCTGATCAATATTTTCGGTGGAATCGTGCGTTGTGATCGGGTAGCGAGTGGTGTTGTGGAAGCCTACAAGAAAGTAGGGAATATCCCTGTGCCTATAATCGTGCGTTTACAGGGTACAAATGCAGAAGAAGGAGCCAAAATCATCAAAGAATCGGGCTTAAAAGTCTTCTCAGCAATTCTCTTAAAAGACGCAGCTCAGAAAATCAAGGAAGTTCTGGCCTAGCGGCTGGTTTCCTTCCTTGAGTAATTTTTATAAATTGCCTGAATTAACGGCTTTTTCGATGAAAAAAATTCTACTGGTTGGCTTTTTAGTGGGATTCCTCGCGGTGGATTTTGTATCGGCACAGAGTTTCTTTGCCATAAGACGGGATCGGTCGCTCATCCTGACAGTAGGAACCGGAACTTCGTCCTATTTTGGAGAATTGTCAAATGATGGAGATTACCTCCAGGCAAATCCTAATTTTCATGCAGGACTTGAATATTATTTCACCAATCGAATAGCAATCCGATCAGAACTTTCATGGTTTCAGTTATCGGGAGATGACAAAAAAGCTACTGTTGAGAGTGGAAGAAGAGAGAGGAATCTCTCTTTTAGTGAGAATAATTTTGAAATAAGCGCAGTGGGAATGGTGAGCTTATATCCAAATGGAAGAAGTTTTTATCAACGACCTGCATTTAATGTATATGGATTTGCCGGAATAGGACTGCTTTACTTCAATCCCACGACCATGTATAATGGTCAGAAGTATCAATTAGCACCTCAACATACAGAATTAGTTAACTATAGCACAGTGACTCCTGTTATACCAATCGGCTTAGGACTTCGCTTTAAACTCAGTCCATTCATCAATCTTTGTTTTGAAGGTGGGTATCGCAAAACGTTTACAGACTACCTGGACGATGTTAGCGGCGTGCACCATGACGCTTCAAAATTTCCAACGGCGCTAGCCGCTGCATTGTCCGATCGGGGACCTGAAATAGGTGTACCAGCTGCCAAAGAAGGTAGCATACGTGGCAACCCTAAGGCCAATGACGCCTACATGTTATATAGCGTGAAGATTGAATACTATCTTCCTACTAATTTCCTGAGTGGTGGTAACAGAGGCCAGAAAACATTCAAAACCAAGCGTAAGTCATTCTATCGCTACAACAAGCGTGGTGGGTTAAGGAAATAACACCGTTAAGATCAGCGTTCGCTGAAAACCACCGACCAAAAACAAAATAAGCTCATCAACAATATAGCGGCACGCTTTGCCTGCCGCTATATGAATTGCGGGGCTGTCCAATAAATCCAAGCACCTTTAAATTTATTCAGGCAGGGGGCAAACTTTTCGTGTACACGAATGAGTGGTCATTTATTTTACTTATTGGACAGCCTCGATCTGTTTGTAGAGAACGCGGCTATCTATTAAAACCTCGATAGAGGTGTCCAGTTTGTAGAAACGTAGATTGGCTCCGATGCCCAAAGCTCCATCGGAGCGACCTGTTAGCTCTCGGATTTCGATTCCAACAGGCCACTTGCGTTCCGTCAATTAATACGTGTCTGTTGGGACCAGAAAAATTAAACTTGACGAAGTGCGATTAATTCGGTGATTGTGAGAATCTCGAAACGCGATTACTGTCAAGGACTTCGTACCGTGAATAATTGCTTTTATACTCCGGAACCAATTCCTTCATAAGCGCTACCATTTTGAGCTCATTCCTATCATTCACCAGGTCATTGAATAGCTCAACGTACTTATTAATCTCACCGTAAGAGTACTGCTGCACTTTAGCGATAAGGATCTTTTCATGATGAGTTGGAATAGTGTTCTCCTGATTTGATAGTAGCTCCTCAAATAGCTTCTCCCCTTCTCTAAGACCAGTGAAGTGAATCTCAATATCTTTATCCGGTTCGAGGCCCGACAACCATATCATTTTCTTTGCCAGGTCAAGTATCTTGACTGACTTGCCCATGTCGAAAATAAAAATTTCACCACCCTTGCCCATGGAGCCCGCTTCCAGTACAAGCTGACACGCTTCAGGGATGGTCATGAAATACCGGGTAATCTCCGGATGAGTGACCGTTATTGGCCCGCCATATTCAATCTGCTTCTGAAATAAAGGAATGACTGAGCCGTTAGATCCCAATACATTTCCAAACCGTGTTGTGACAAATACCGTCCTTGAAGGTTTCTCTCCAATATGGTTGTTGAGAGATTGGACATAGATTTCAGCAATGCGTTTCGAACAACCCATAACATTAGTTGGGTTAACAGCTTTATCTGTTGAAATCATTACGAATTTCTTCACGTTATTTTCAACAGAAAGATCCGCAAGAATTTTGGTACCAAGAATATTGCAAGCAACGGCCTCTGATGGATTGCTCTCCATCATGGGTACATGCTTGTAAGCCGCTGCATGAAAAACAATTTCCGGTTTCTGCTCTTTGAAAATCGCTTCAATCCGGTCTTTATTAGTTATGTCTGCCAAAAAAGTAATGACCTTCGTATTTGTGTTAATATTTATCAGTTCACGCTCAAGCTCATAAAGTGCCGATTCCGCCTGATCAATGGCGATAATGCACTCAGGATGGTATTGAATCATTTGCTTTACCAACTCCTTTCCTATAGAACCAGCAGCCCCTGTAACGCAAATTCGCTTTCCTTTCAAATCCCGCTCAACATTCTCTTTGTTTAACCTGATTGATTCACGACCCAGCAGATCTTCAATATGAATTTCCTTGATCTGGTTAAAGCTGAGCTCACCTTTAGCCCATTTATCAATGGGCGGAATTACCCTAACCCTCACCTGCCGCTGGATACAACTTTCTACAAGCTCATTCCTCCGTTCAAGTGTAATGTCTTTCGCGGCGATTACCAATTCATCAAATGCATGATCCCTGAGCAAAGTATCCAAGTCCTGTTTTTTTGCACTGTAAATCCATACTCCGTCAAGAACATTTCCGATCTTATCAGGATCATCCTCCAGGAAGCCCATAATTCTCATACGGGGTGAGGAATCAATAACGTGACGTGTGATGATACCCGTTTGCCCGGCACCGAAGATTAAAACTCTCGTTTGTTTGATTGGCTGTCCTCTGTAAAAAGAGAAAATATACTTGATCAGCAATCTATAATTAAAAAGGAACAAAAAGGATGACAGCAGACTTATCAAAACGACAGAATAAGGTACTGCGTTACCGAGCGTGTTGTAAACAAAAATGAAGTTCAGGACAATGACCAGGCCAAGATTAAGCAGCACAGTGAAGAAAATCCTGACGCCATCCTGAAGTCCCGTATAACGAATTATCCCTCTATAACTTCCAGTTATTAAAATTGAGACAACGCCACAGGCGGAATAAATCAGCACTCCTTCAAGAAATTTATAACGAATAAGCTCTTCGAGCGAAAAATTAAAGCGCAGAAGGTACCCTAAGAATGCTGAGAATGAAATAAAAAAAAGGTCGATGAAGATAATCACCCACCTCGGCAGAATTCTAAGATCGCGAACCAGTTTAATCCACCATTTCACAACTTATTTTTTATCAGATTTAAACCGGGCCAGGATTTTTTTGATGCCCAGCAATGCACCACCACCCAACAGTATTTCTATGCCAGTGATAGGCGTAGGGTTGCCCCCACCTCCCGGATCACCGGGCTGAGCATTAATGGCATATGAATTTAATAGTAAACCCAGAAGAGTAACCAATCTTACTATTTTCATTTTTTAATTATTCTTATGGATTTTACTTCCAATCCAAAAACAAGATTCAGAACATAAACCCCGCTACTGGAACTTCTCAGATCGATGGATTTTTCTCCCGGTTTTAATAAAGATACGTCACTATTGCTGCTTGCAATAACTGCACCCCTGATGTCATATAGATGCAGACCTGTCAATGTACTGTCCTCATCCTTCCCTAATTTTATCGTTATAATTCCATTGGTAGGATTTGGATAAACCACGCTAACTCCATTGGAAGATTCTTCGACCGAAGTAATTGTCATTAGCTTATCAGGAGACGCTCCTGTACATCCAGTACTGTTGGTCACGCTGACAGTATAAACACCGGAAGAAGGAACGATGTATGATGATCCTGTTGCGCCATCAATAGGCTGGCCGTCCTTGAACCATTGATTTCCTGTGCTGATACTGCTAAGAAGAGTTCCTCCTGATACGGTTATAACAGGCTGTGGAGTATCCTGAATGACTGCACTCACTGCCGATCTGGATCCTTCGCATCCATACGCACTAACAACAGAAACATAATAAGTCCGCGTTGCGTCTAAACTTGGAGTTTGGAACGTACTCAAAATAGCCCCATCAATAGGAGTCGTATCTGAAAGCCCTTGATACCAGCGATAAGCCCCTCCTGTGGCCGCTCCGGCAGCAGTGAGCACTATTGTTCCAGCCCCGCATCGTGCACCATTCTTAGCGGAGGCAATGAGGTCATCCTTAGTTAAACTAACGGACTTGCTAAATGTACTGGTAGAGCATCCACCTTGCGTTACGGCTACAACATCCAACAAATTAATGCCAGTAGATAATTTTGAACGATCAATCAATCCAATTACAGAACCACCGTTTCCTGGAAGAACATCGGTAACCGCTACTGAGCCATTAAAAAGTTGATAATTTATACCTAATTGCGTGGTCAGAGAGATGGTTACGTTTGATGGATTACACAGATTTGAAAGTAATGATGATGGGGCTACAGAATTAATTGTAGGAGGGCTAAACTTAACTTCAAATCTTCCAGTGCCATAGGAGGCAACATCTGATGTCACAGAAAACGAATATGCTGAACTATCGGTAACGACTTTTTCCTGGTTAGTAAAATGATCTACCAACGTTATGTTATAACCAAAATCCATTGTTGTAAGATCTGTGAATTTAAGGCTATAGCTTCCTGGTGTTACATCTCCAACCTTAAGGCCAACTGTTTTAGAGCATGCAATTGGCGCTACACTGTTGATCGCATAATCAACAGCGGACGATGTAGTAAAACTTGAAAGATTCATGTAACTCGTTTGTGTGGAGGTTACATAATTTCCATTTCTTCTTTTCACCGCATCAAATTCACTGTCACTAGCGTCGGTAGCCCCATCAATAAAATGGATCAACGATTCATCTCGTTGAGTTCCGGAAGCGAGAGTAATCCTAACGTAATTTCTTGGTTCCTCCACTCTTAAAAACTGAGCGGTATTCGATGTCTTATCGGCCTCTTTTAAAGTCAATATTGATGTACCACCGGAAGACTGCGTCCAAAAGGATTGTCCAATAGCTACTTCACCAGTCCAAGTACCAAACGGCTTATTGGTAGCCGTTCCGTTTACATAACTTGAAAATGTGTTATTGCCGGTACGCAGCCACATTGAGTTATTTAGACCTGTTTTTGTGACATTGTCCCAATCAATTGGTGATGGGTAAGGATTTGGTACTAAATTGTAGTTGCTGGCTGTAGATGAAATGGTAATAGGCACATTTCCAGTCTCAATATTACCTGTAGAATATGAAGCAGTTACACTTCCATCATTGAAATCATAAGCTACATATCCAGTTCTACTATCTAGAGTCGTAGCAGATGTCAACGCCCCGGTACCTACCCCCACATATGCTTGAGTGCCGGAATTCCATGTGAAAATTGATGAATTAGCGTTACCTGAAGTAACTACATTGGCATTGTCCGCATTGGTACAAGGATCGCCAAAATTACCTGTTGCACAAAAAGCTGATTTCCACAACGCCACTGTTCCAGCGTTACTCTTAAGAGGCATTGACAAGAACCGATAGTCACCACCAGTTTGGGAATGTATGAATCGCTCTATAGTAACATTGCCGGAAAAGTTCGCGGGACTTGTTAAGTCTGCAATCATACCACCCGTATTTACACTAGTGGATGCCACAGTAAATATGCCAGATCCAGAACCATCCGCATCAAATATTCCACTTGAACTCAATGTCAAGGCCCCAATTAACCTAGAGTTTGCATTATTACTTAGGCTACCACCGCTCGTACCGTTTGCATTGATGTTATTGAAGACTGTTGAAGTTGCGGAACCAGTAATAGACTGTGCAGTTGTTCCGTTGAATGTAAGTGTGCCATTATTATGGCTAAATGTTCCATTATTCGAAAAGTTGCCACCGATGTTTAGAACTGTGGCAGGAGCGGTCAATGTACCACCACTTATGGTTAGGTTATTAAGAGAAGTTGTGGAGCTTCCAGTAATGGACGTACTCCCGGCAATGATCAACGTGCTTGAACTTGGTGTGAACGTAGCGTTATTAATAAACGGTCCCGTCAAGGTAATATTAGAAGTACTAGCGTCCAAAATACCGGTTGTAATATTCAAACCATTGGTAGCATTGGAGACTGTGATATTTTGACTCAATGTTAACGTTCCCGTCGTTTTGTTTACTTGCAGGCCTCCGTTAAAATTAGCGGTACCTCCACCACTTATTGACTGAGCCCCTGCTCCATTGAAAATAGTCTGATTTGCAGCAGAAGCTGTTAACGTAATGCTGGTATTACTAAAAGATAAATTGCCTTTAATATTTAACGATAGCGAACCTGAAGAAGCAGTCTTGGTTAAAGTACCAGTACCTCCCATTGTAAGGTTACCATAGGTTAAGGGATATACGTCCTGACTAGTTGATGAGTTATAATTTACCGTCGATGCCGGATCAAGTGTTGGCGTGGAAGGAGGATTACCAGTATACCACCAGCCTTCCTGATTGGCACCATTGTACCCGACATTGAATACAGCACCCGAATTGAGCGTAACAATGTCTGCATTTATGAACGAGGTTGTATTACTTTGACTTGTAACTGTCCCATTGATGGTCAGAGTTGGGAATTTAGTAGAGTTTGTTCCATTGCCACTAATCGCACCGGAGGATACCAGCAAGGTAGCCCCGGAGTTTACAGTAATTCCGGCTGTTGACGTTACTGCCTGAAGATTCCCAGTTAATTCAAGTATCCCAGTTAGTACTGTCAAGCTGCCAGAACCTGCTACGTTAAGAATTGGTAAAGTAACATTATTTCCAGCCCCAGGATCAAAAACTACTTTTCTCAGCGGAGCACTGGTACTCCATCCACTGATGTTTATCGCGTCAACACCTGAAATTTTGAAGGTAATGGTAAGATTATTTGAGTTTTGAATGACGGCAGTTGCAGGAATTGCATAGGCAGAATTAGTGACGTCGACTGCTGCCAATTCACCATTAATTGTAAGAGTATTAGTCCCCAAACCTACAGAAATACTGCTCGCGACATCTTGAAGGTATAAATTATTGCACACAGCATTTGTGCCACCACCAATCGTCACCTTGAAGCTATTAGTGTAAACATCA
>JANYDR010000444.1 GCA_025363495.1 Cyclobacteriaceae bacterium
TTTTTTTGTTGTGTTAGCAGGTGCTTTTTTGCGTAAGGATTCACCCTTTAATTCAAAGCGATGAGCGTTTGTTAAAAGTCGATCCATAATGGCATCTGCCAATGTCGGTTCGGCGATGTATTCATGCCATTTTCCGATTGGTAGTTGGGAAGCAATGATGACAGACTTTTTCGCGTATCTGTCCTCCAAAATTTGAAGCAGTGCTAGTTTAGTATTATGATCCATGGGTGCGAGTCCAAAGTCATCCAGGATAAGAAGACTTACCTTTTCCAATTGATTAAGCAATTTGATGAAAGACCCGTCAAGTTTAGCAACCATGATCTTTTCAGTAAACCTATTGAGGTTCAGATAAAGTGACTTGTATCCTATTACACACCCCTGATGACCTAATGCACAGGCTAGAAAACTTTTACCTGAACCGGTAGCGCCACTAATGAGGATATTCTCAGCTCGATCCAGGTAAGAGCAGTCTGCGAGCTGAAGCAATTGTTCTTTCGATAGATTCCGGTCTTTGCCACAGGAGACATCCTCCATCAATGCCACATAGCGCAGCTTACTGAGTTTTAGATAGATCTCCGTTTTATATTGCACCCGGTTTTGTTTTTCGGCCTGCGTCAGCAGGGCAATGAGTTCATGGGCTTCGGGGTGTTTGTTCAGTGGCATTTTTAAAATCGATTCATAACGTCTGGCCATACCGGCCAGCTTCAGATCATTGAGTTGTTCGAGAGTCGCAGTGGTATTCATAATGGTTAGGTTTAGTAAATAAATAAATCATTTGTTATTGATAGCTGTCAGCCCCGCGTATCTGTTCATGTGTCGGAACGGGTGAGGATGGTTCGATATGGATTCCTTTGTCAAGGTTTCGTTTTAGCACATTAGCAACCATTCCATAATTAACCGTTGGGGCATCACCTATCCGCTGACAGGCAGCCTCCAGCCGGTCATTTCCATATTGCCTCCCAAGCCGCAAGATGCCAAGGCAACTGTTATAGGATTGTTGATAAAATATTTTTGAACTCAATACTCTTTTAATCACCTGTAACGTGGCTTGTCCTACAAGGCCGGCTTGTTGTTCAAAGTGATCTCCATCCCAGGCACCCTGCAGATGAACATGCTGGTGATTCATCGGCATATGCTCTCGAAGAGTAGTATAACTGTGCTTTTTATAATTCCTGGAATGCACCGCGACGCGCTTTAAGTCATGGTATACTTCCACGCTCTGTGAGGTATAAATAATCTTAAGCCGCTTTCCAATCAGGCTATAGGGAACACTGTATTGATGACGATCTTCGCCCAGGATAACATGATAATTACGTTGTACTTTGCTATAGGTGACATGTTTGATCTCATAGCGCTCCGAAGGAAGCTCTTTGAGCTTTGGCTTCTCTTCTTCGAACCACTGCCTGCGGCTTCCGACTTTATTTTTAAAAGATCGTGCATTAAACAACTCCAGTTGCTGTAAAAAAGCAGCATTGAGTTCTTCAAGATTATGGAATGTACGGTCACGTAACGGCGCATAGATGCGCTTATAGGTCAAGTCAACACCTTTCTCTACACTGGATTTATCACGTGGCTTGCGGACACGGGCTGTTAAGATGGTGGTAGTGTAGTGTGCCGCTACATGCTCCATCGCCTCTGTAAACTGTGGTTCGTAACGATTAGCTCGTTTGACCGCTGTTTTCATATTGTCACATTTGATACAGGCAGGAACACCTCCCAGATAAGCAAAAGCATTTGTTAATCCTGGAATAAAATCCTCCTGCTTCTGCGAACGAAGCGCCTCGACATACATGTAATTACTGTATGGCATTGTACAGACAAGTACATCGCATTCGATCCATTCCCCGGTAGAGATTTCAACGTAGCCTGACTTGTCACCAGCAAAATCTACTTGTAGTTGTTCGCCGGGCAGATGAGTAAATCGCATCACTGCCAGATCTTTTTGATTATGCTCTCGCAGATGATCACAGAATTGAGAGTAACCATAACCATCCGGATTGTCTTTCCGGTATTCTTCCCATAATAGCTGTCGTGTTACACCGCGTCGTTTTAATTCACCACAATAGCGGTCTAATGAGTTTGCCATAACTTCATATCGGGAATCGGTCTTGCGTCCGCTCTGACCACGATCAAAACTATCTACATACAGAATCGGAACGAGCGAAGCATCGTCCATACCTAGCAACTGCTCTGCATTTAATCCACTTTTCTGTATGCGTTGTAAATATTCCCGGATAGTGGTACGCGACAAACCTGTTAACCGTTTGGTCTCCCAAATGCTGCGGCCTTCCTGATACAGTTCAATAATTCGTCTAATCTGATGCATACGTAAAGGTTGTGACATGGTCGTTCAAGGTTTGTTCACCTTTAAACGAGATCACTTTAGCATCAAATCCTACTACTTTGGGGTGGTACAGATGATTAGCGGAATTCTCAATCTTACCTAGTACAGACGATTGCCGGAATATCTAGTACAGGTGATTAGCTGAATACCTAGTACAGACAATTGGCGGAATTGCTAGTACTGGCAATTAGCGGAATGATAGTACAGACCATTGCGGAATATTCATGAATAATCGTGTAAGTCAAGAAGGATCTCTCTAGACACGATCACTTGTGCTGTTTATACGGCGAGTCTTTCGACTTGCTTTGAAGTTTTTTCTAATAGATGAGAGTTGGTGGGGGCGAATGCTTGCATCAGGTTGGGGTCGCTCTGATCAAATACCAGGAATTAAGTGTTCCACAATTGACTATTACTTAGTCCAGTCGGCATTTTCGTCAAAGGTTGTCAAGGCGACGTTAGGCTCAGGCTTAAAGCCAATCGTAAAAACAACCCCCTTTGAAGTTTTTTCAAACACATCGGTAATGATTACGTTATAATGTTTTGCAGCTGATTTTTCCGTCAGGAAACTCATGCCTTGCCGAACATTGTCCACATAGCCGACATTCAGCGTGGCTATGTACTTGTAATCACTGGGAATATGAGCGTCTATTTTCTTCAAGTCAACAACGCGTGCATTAATAGGCGTCTTTAATACAAAATCAGCCCAGTCCTGTGGTAAGGCCTTTTCAATGGCCTCTTCCTTGCAATCGTCACAAGGCTTATTCCAGAATCCATTAACAATATGCTGTTCACCATAATATTGTCTCACGACGTTTGGATTTCTGTTGATGAGATTGAGCAGTTCTATGAGGCTGTTGGAATATCCCCGATAAGACTTCCTCGCTACCCGGCCGCGGTTGGCTCCAAGGATAAACATGCGCTCATTCCATCTAACGACTTGTAGAGTATCTTCATATTCGGGCATGGTATCGTAAAGTGCCGAGAGAGCATAAATTGTATCTCGTTCAAGCTTTCTGTCTTGTCGACCCGGCAAGGGTCCGTCATCATATCTGGTGACGTGAAAATTCGTAGATGAGAGGAATATTTTGTCGCCCGAAGTAGAGAATTTACCATCCACAATGTACTGCTCCTCTCCGCCAAAACAATCATGATGATATGCTGTTACATTGAACGAATGATCAAGACGCAGCACTAATTTGGTACCATGGTTGAATCCAAGTGTATTGTAAGTTCCTTCGAATGCGCACGAAGTATGATCCTCTTTACAGGAAAACAAGCAAGCTGAGACCGAAATAAAAAGACAAATGGACTTCATGAATTGCTGTACAAACCGAGAAGACCTACATGGGACTTTGGTGTAAACGAAAGCAAAGGTAAAATATTTTAATATACCGTGGCTCTCAAACAGGAATCACTTTGATGTTTCGATAGACAATTTTGCGTAACTTAGGTCATGCATGCGTACCAGCTATCGACATTGAAAATAATCGCAACATTGCTTCTATTTTTCATGCTAGTGGGTGTTAACTGCTGCCAGAGTTTAACTGTTGATGAAACGAAACGCCTGGGTGACATGATTACCATCGCCCTGAACAAATTTCGAAAAGCCAAACACGAACTGCCGAAGGATATTCAAATGCTGGTTCCCGAGTATCTGACTGAAATCCCTAAAGTGAAACACAGGTTTTTTTACATCGGACCCGACGAAAATTTCGAGTATCATTTCCATGTAACTCCTTACGAAGGCTGGTTTGCCGTCAGGTTTATGGACAAAACTGGTCATACATATGAGTATCATTCCAAGGCTGATTCAAAAGAAGACTATCATCTATTCGCAAACAACCCGGAGTTGATTAGTGAGGACATAACTGATGATGACATCTACGCTTTGAGGAAAGCCTCGTTACCCTCAAATTGTCGTGCTGATTAGACCTCAGTCAAATAAAATCCCAAGTTGTTATCAACTTGGGATGTGTAGTCCCGCCCAGAATCGAACTGGGATCAAAAGTTTAGGAAACTTCTATTCTATCCGTTGAACTACGGAACCAAAATGCTTTTCAATTTTTCTTTGCCACTTCCACTTTTATAATATTTTTCCTGATCTCTTGCAGACTGCCAATCGGGAAATTTTTCTGTGTGAACTAATTTCCACGGTCTCAATCCTTTAGTATATCTATTTTTTCCTTTCTCGTGTTCATGTAGTCGTTTCGTCAGATCCTTACAAATCCCAACATATAAATCACCGTTTGACAAGCTCTTAATAACATACAATATAATATCTCCATCCATATAATTTCTTCGCCCAGAATCCCTGCCTGCCGGCAGGCAGGGAACTGGGATCAAAAGTTTAGGAAACTTCTATTCTATCCGTTGAACTACGGAACCAAAATACTAAGCTATAAAGGTAAGAAAATCG
>JANYDR010000487.1 GCA_025363495.1 Cyclobacteriaceae bacterium
TAAGACATGGCTGCGAAACGCATTTCTATTCTTCTGGCAATAATTGTGACTTTTGTTGTTTCCATGTGCTCTTCGCCTCCGCCAGCAAAGGAAAGATCACCAGCCACTTATGAGGAACTTATTGCCTTTTTTAAGGAATGGCGCAAATTCAATTCGCCGGAAATGATTAATGGTGTTCCTGATTATTCAGTGGAAGCCATGAAGAAACAGCATGTTGAACTTGCCCAATGGCAAAGCCGTCTTAATAACTTCGATACGACGAAATGGCCGATTAAACATCAGGTTGACTGGTATCTTGTATGGGCGGAGATGAATGGACTTGATTTTGAGCACCGGGTGCAGCAGCCGTGGGTACGTGATCCGGCTTTTTATACTTGGTTTTTTCCTTCCCTTTCTGATGTGCCGGAACGGGAAGGCCCGAGTGTCTTCGGCGCAATCGAGCTACCGGATTATGCGTGGCCCTTATCAGATAAAGATGCGGCTGAAATTGCAGATCGTCTCAGAAAAGCTCCCGTGGTTTTTCAACAGGCGCGAAAAAATCTTACTGGAAATGCAAAAGATTTGTGGGTAACGGGGGAGCGCAGCATCCGCGAAGCAAGCGGAGACCTTGAGTCATTTGCAACGTCTGTTATTGAAAAACATCCTGATCTTGCATCTGCCGCGAATGAAGCCAGAGACGCGTCCAATCAATTCGCAGATTGGCTTCATGAACAAGCACCTTCAAAAACCGGACCTTCGGGAATTGGAAAGGAAAATTTCACTTGGAATTTGAATAAAGTGCACCTTGTTCCTTATACCTGGAATGAAGAGAAAATATTACTAGAGCGTGAACTTTATCGGTCACATAGCGAACTTCGTTTTGCAGAACACCGTAATCGTAAGCTTCCCGCGCTGCCAGTTCATGCAAGTGCGCAGATACATCGCGATGAACTCAATAAAGGAGTTACCGAATACATGGAGTTCCTGGATAAGGATGAATTTCTTACGGTGAAGCCGTACATGGATGCTGCCATGCGTGCACAGATACGTGGATTTTATCCGATTGATTCTGTGAGGATATTCTTTGATCAGATTGATCACCGTGATCCCATGCCAATGCGTGCTCATCATTATCATTGGATTGAGCTTGCCAGGAATATTAACGAGCCCAATGAGAGTCCTATACGGGCAACACCATTGCTTAGCAATATTTTCGACACCCGTGCAGAAGGTTTTGCTACCGCGATGGAGGAATTGGTAATGAATGCTGGTTTATTAAAAAATCGGCCGCGTGCTGAAGAGCTTGTTTACATGATGCTCGCACAGCGTTGCGCGCGCGGATTAGGTGGACTTTATCAGCACGGATTGGGAATGGATTTCAAACAAGCGAGAGAGTATGCATCCAAATGGGTGCCGTATGGTTTTGCTCCGGCGAATGGCGCTACTCTCCAGCATGAAGAACAATTTTATCTACAGCAGCCAGGTTACGAAGCAAGTTATGTTATCGGAAAAATTGAGATTGATCAGCTCATTGCCGAGTACTCACGTCAGCGCGAAGGTTTTGTATTGAAAGAGTTTATGGATAAGTTCAATCGCGTTGGAATTATTCCCGTGTCATTAATTTATTGGGAGATGACGGGCGATAAGTCAATGCTGAATAATGCTATCAATCATAAATAGAAAGGAGTTCTATCAGAGAACGGGCTTACAGATTCTCAGCTTCTTTGTTAAAATCTGAGCGCAGCATAAGATCCCACAACTTTGAAGTTACTCCATATCCCCTGGAAGGGTCCTGGTAGTGATGTGTCATGTGATGATGTTTCAATTTTTTCCACAGACCGCTTTTGAAATTAGCATGGTGAACAGCATAATGAGTCATGTCGTAAGATAAATAACCAGCGATAAATGCAGCAAAGAAACTGTAGAAATATTCAGTCGGAATCAGCCATGCAAAAAGAAAATAAAATGCTGTTGCCAATAGAATGCTTACAGAGGGTGGAAGTACCAGACGGTTGGCATCATTGGGGTAGTCGTGGTGAACTCCATGGAAAATAAAATGGAGTCTCAGTCCCCAACTTGATTTCGGAACAAAATGAAAAATGAACCGATGAAGTATGTATTCCGTAAGAGTCCAAACCAGCAGTCCACCGCCAATACTTATTAAATATGAGAGCAATCCCGATTGTATAAATGTGGATTTCCATCCGAAATAAGCCACCACGGGAACAAAAACGATCAGTGGCACCGACCAATGCACTTTCGATAAAGCTTCCATCCAGTCCGCCTTGAACATTCGGGTCGATTGTGAGGAGTTGGAAACGAAGGTGTTTTTCATCGATTGGAAATATGGCCCAAATTTAAGGAGAATGAATTGTTTTAAATAGGGGAATTTTAATTGTTGCCTGTTATCGGTTTGCGGATACAGTGTTGGCTTCGTAGTTGAGATTTGGTATAAAATGAAAGTCTTCGCAGAGTTACCTGTCTCGGGGACTCTGAGAGTTGCCTGTCTGCTTCTTCACCTTTCTTTCCCACCACACAATTCCGAGATACATCACTGCGAAATAAAATAACTCCTGAAAGAAAGCTGCTAAAAAACTTCCGGTCCATGTTCTGCCAATCCAAAATCGACTTGCCAGAACAAGAATGGGAAAGACAATTATGGAGGACTGGATTAATCGTCGTTTCATCAATACAAAGAAATCAAATTTTCAAATCTGTTTTGGCATTCTTAATTTTCTTCTTTGATACTTGGGAAATCACCTGTCTAAGTCCTTCGCATTATTTTAATTCCCTCGAATTCGAGGGAATTAATAACCTGAATCAGTCTTGAAGAGGTATAAATTCATTTCCGAATGCGACTTGATTTTGCTTTTTTGGCAGCATTTTTATTGAAGGAGACGAAAGCAATGACTTTAACTGGGCAATGACGGTTTGATTGAGTCTTTTTAGTCTATCATTCGGTGTTAATTTCATTCTTATAAATTCAGCATTTAAGCTTTCAAGATTCGCCAACACAAGTAATTTTTCAATCGTGCTGCCATTGCAAACAACTGAAATTACAAACAATTCCAACTCCCATTACCCTATTGTCAATTTTTCCCTCCTCATTCCTTTTCCCCCCAGTTTTCCGTATCTTTGCGGCTCATTTCAGGAAATCAGGAGATTTTAAGCATTTATGGAGGTTAGTAAGATCAGAAACATCGCGATTATCGCCCACGTCGATCATGGTAAAACTACTTTGGTTGATAAACTTTTACACGCAGGACACCTTTTTAAAGACCACGAACGGCCCGGGGAACTCATCATGGACAGCAACCCGCTCGAGCGTGAACGCGGAATTACCATTTTGGCAAAGAATATTGCTGTTCGTTACCACGATTATAAAATCAATATTATCGATACCCCAGGTCACAGCGACTTCGGTGGTGAAGTAGAGCGCGTCCTTAACATGGCAGACGGATGTCTTCTTTTAGTAGATGCATTTGAAGGAGCTATGCCACAGACTCGTTTCGTATTGCAGAAAGCACTGAACCTGCACTTGCAC
>JANYDR010000499.1 GCA_025363495.1 Cyclobacteriaceae bacterium
TGCAAAACTTGTTTGGGAGCCATAAAAAATATGCAAGGTTTTCCATATAAAACTCCACTTTCTTGCAGATTTTACCAACCCAAAACTCATCTTATTCCCATTAATCTTTATCCGTTCAGCTTTTTAAGGGACGACTAGTTAGCCAACTTCCGGGCTCTGAAAAGGTGTGAATTTTGAAAATGATGTTTCCTTCAATCTCTTCAATTGTGAAGGTCGATTCGCCTTTCTCAACATGCCCTTCCAACGTTTCATAACTAAAACCGATGCGCACTGCCTCATTGATAATTGCATTAATTCGAACGCCAAAAATTATTTTTTTTGAAAATTGTTTAACGGGTGGAATAAATACTTGCTGGAGAATCGTGTCTCCAATTTGCATTTTGCGCTTCTCGAAGCTCCACTGCGTTAAATGGGTTAAAATGTTTGATGGAAAAACGGAGTAGTCAAAAAGGAAATCGAGATTTAAATCCTTCAGTCACTTTGTTGAATTCAAATCAATGACTGTTATGCTCTCATGTAAAGTACCACGATCATATTTCATGACTTTAAAAGTCATCAAGTCTGATAGATAAGCATCAAATTTGTATTTCTGATCAGTGAGATAAATTTTCATTCTTCAAAAAATCCAACTGAACCACCAATCCACGTTTTATCCTTATTGTACTTGACTCCTATCATTTCACCGCGACTGAGCCTCGCAAGGTTGGTAATCAATTGCGGGCGAAGTTGTCCATCTTCCCAAATGAATAATAAACGAATCTCAACTTTCACCAATCCATCCGGCGCCTGTACAACAGGTTCATATTCTACTTTTCGCTGCAGCATAAATTCATGTCGCTGATTCTTTGGAATAGCTACCAAATCAGCTTGCGTGACATGAAAAATTACTCCGCTGCCAGAAAATGAAAACAGTGGCTTCAATACATAGTTCTGCAGATCTCTTGGAAACTCTTTATAATCGGATAAAAATCTGCATTCAGGGATGTATTTACTTTTAATGAACGGCATTGTGTATTTACTCACCCGATAAAACCAGTTTGGATGTCCTGCCCACTCCACATCCACATCCTCGGTGAGATTAAATGAAAGTTTAAGATCAGTGCGCTTTACCAGCTCATCAAAGATTACACGATTATAGATGCGCCTGATCTCAATGCGAGTTCCATCCTTCAGGTAATAAAGTTTTCTCCCTTCAAGTATTACATCACCAATATGTACTGGTTCGATTCCTGTAAAATCTCTTGTTACCAAAAAATCAATGGCTGTATTTTGTTTAAGGGGATCTATCTCCAGTAAAACTACGTTCTCCGGCTTGTGACCATTCAATAAAATTTTCCTCAGTCTCCCGCGATATTCATCGGAAGATAATCCAAAGTGACTTTGCAAATCTTCAGGTATTGTAAAGTGCTCCCGATACTTTTCTGAAATAACATCCTGCCAGCCAAAGAGTGACGGAAAACCCTGCATCTCAATCAACCTTGGCTCCAACGCTCCTTCTTCTTTTACCACAGCAAAATCAAGCGCCAGGAAAAGTGTGTGTTCCGTCTCGTTGGGAACAACTAAATTTGATGGAATGGCAGTTGCAGTAAGTTTTTTAACATCGGCGGTTGTTAAGAAATCAATGATGTCATTGGAAGCCTTGATCAGTTTGTTTTTAAAATCACGACCAACAAATACCGGCGTCTCCGCTACACGAAACGTAATTTTGTGATTGTACATTCCATCGAGGTCAGCAAGGAAAGCCTCGTACTTGCTTTCAGAAAAATCCTTGTTGTAGGCCGACCTGACACTGGGAATCATAACAATACCACATTCATTTTGGAACGAAGGGCCATTTTTAAAAATCCAGGGATAATAGTCTTGTACGTAAGCTTGATTTTGTCAGGTTCATTGAGATACTGAAGCATCTGGTGATATTTCTTTTCACCGTGCTTCTCTATCACATCCTTCTTCTTTGCTTCAGTCACAAGATACCTGTACATACCATCAGAGTCCGCTTCAGGATGAAACTGCGTTCCAAAGAATGATTCATCAAAGCGAATCGCCATAACCGCTCTTTCCAACTCAACGTGCGGTCTGTCTTTTTCAATACAAATAATATGACCTCCACCAGACCAGATTTTCTCCTCGCGGGGCTGCACGATCTGATAGTCACGGGAATCCACAGCATAAAACGGATCGGCAAGAGGTTTCAGCAGAGGCTCATTACGACCATCTTTTGTTTTATTGATCATCATTACGCCAAAGGCAGTGCCTTTTCGTTTCTTTACCTGCGCATATCCATACTTCCTGCAAAAGATCTGAAGTGAATGACAAATGAGAAATACCGATTTCTTATCGAATGGATTTTGAGAATTATGCTTTCTTATTCCATCCATCAAACCAAAATAATTGCTTTCCCAATCAGACCCCTCACTTTCCAAAGGACTGCCTGGACCACCGGATGAAATGTATGCATCATAGCTAAGGTCAGCGATTTCTTTTTTTAATCGAACATCAATAACATCGTATGTCAGATTAAGACGATGGTCCGACTTAAATTGCTCTACCAACTGGCGAATGCATCGCATTCCTTCATTAGCTTCTCCTTCATATAAATCCAGTATTGCAATTTTGATAGAACTCATGAGATTGATTCAGTGATCTGTTGATTAAACTCCTGCTATTGTTTGTTCTGTGATGTAATCCACTACTTTTTCAAGACTATGAGTCTTTTCAAATACTTCCAATTGACGATCGGCTCCTGTCCCTTGCTTCAGAATTTTGTGAACCGAGTTTATCTCTTTCCGGCTACCAAGATCATCGACAACATCGTCAATAAACTCCAGCAATTCCTGGATCAGCAAACGCGTGTCTACTTCCGCCTCCTTCCCAAAGTCAATGAGCTTGCCATCAATACCATAACGGGAAGCCCTCCACTTGTTCTCACTTATCAGAGCGCGGTTGTATACAATAAAACTCATGTTCTGCAACCGCAGTTTATACAACTTAACTACCAGCGCCTGAAGTACTGCCGTAATAGCAATTGTTTCCTCCACAAGCATAGGCACATCACAAATGCGAAATTCGATTGTATCAAAAAAGGGATGCACGCGAACATCCCACCAGATCTTCTTGGCGTTGTCAATGCACTTGGTACGGATCAAAAGATTTACATAATTCTTAAAATCATCCCAATCATTAAAATAATCGGGCAAACCTGTGCGGGGAAATTTGTCGAACACCTTCGTGCGAAATGATTTGAAGCCAGTATTTCTTCCTTCCCAAAAAGGTGAATTTGTTGAAAGCGCGTAAATGTGGGGAAGAAAATATCGCACGGTATTCATAATATGAATCGCCATGTTCTTATCAGCAATTCCTACATGGACATGCAAGCCAAAAATGAGATTTGACCGGGCGGCTTCCTGCATCTCATTAACAATCTCGTCGTAACGGGGATTGGGAGTAATAAGCTGGGTACTCCAATGCGAGAATGGATGTGTACCTGATGCACCAATTTTTAAACCGAGTGTACCTGCAATTTCCGCCACCGTCCTGCGAAGCATTTTAATTTCACTATGAGCTTGTTGGACATCTTTACAAATACCTGTTCCAACCTCCACAACAGCCTGGTGCATCTCAGCTTTCACACTGTCACCGAGCATTTGTGCAGCGATGTCTACAATTTTATGCTGATGTGATTTCAATTCCCGTGTAACGGGATCGATGACCATGTATTCCTCTTCAACTCCTAGTGTAAATTTTTCCATATCCTCAGCCCATGATCCATTTCCTTGCGGGAACGGTTTCGTTTATTTCTTCGATGATTTTTTTGCGGCAGGTTTTTTTGTCACGGCTGTTGCGGCTTTAGGTTTGCTAGCACCTGATTTCAGAAAGGAAGCAACCCCATTCGACACAAAGGTACCCCAGGTTAAATTATCCTTGCCATCCTTTTGAGCCTGCGCCCTTTCGATTGCCATCTTCGCCGCATGCTCAACTACCCATTCAAAATTCTCCTGTCCGACAGAAGCTACATCGGCGTCGGGTGCAGGATTACAGAAGTCAATGGCGTATGGTATTCCATCACGCACGGCCATCTCTACTGTATTAAAGTCATAACCCAATGCATTATTAAGATCCATCACGTAATCATGGACCTGCTTTAATAATTTTTGTGATGCTGGTCCCTTCTCTACGACATACCGAAGATGATGAGGATTGCGCGGCTCGTATTGCATGATGCGAACATGCTTTCTGCCCAGGCAATAACAACGGAAGTAGTCATCAAAGATAATTTCCTCTTGTAGCATCATTACGAGCTGACCCGTTTCGCGATAAGAAGTAAAGAATTCTTCCGGCCCGTGAAGTTTATAAACACTTTTCCAGCCTCCACCTGAGTGAGGCTTCATATACGCCGGCCATCCAATGTGTTCAAATATTTTATCCCACCCCAATGGAAACTTAAGATTGCTGAAAGAAGAGTCCTGGGTATCAGTTGGTTTTTCATGAGATGGAAGAATGACGGTCTTTGGTACAGGGACTCCAATTTTCACAGCAAGTGCATTGTTAAAAAATTTCTCATCAGCACTCCACCAGAAAGGATTATTCATTACTGCTGTGCCGGAGATTGCCGCATTTTTTAGATAGGCTCGATAAAACGGAACATCCTGGGAGATTCGATCAAGAATAACCGAATAACCGGTAGGATCAGCTTGTCCAACCATATCGATCAGCACCGGCTCAGCTG
The DNA here is from genome assembly GCA_025363495.1 of Cyclobacteriaceae bacterium. Lineage (GTDB taxonomy): Bacteria > Bacteroidota > Bacteroidia > Cytophagales > Cyclobacteriaceae > ELB16-189. Next base: position 4,727 of record JANYDR010000499.1, read on the forward strand.
AAATATCTTTAACTCCCATTTTGTTGATCCGCTCAACAAATGCCTCTGGAAAGGATCTCTCCATGCCGTGTAAGATTCCGATTTTCTTCATGATGAATTGACGTTAATGTTTAGATTTCAATAAGGAGATAACGATCTCCTGAAACTTTACTGATTCAGTAAGGTTCGGGTTATGCGCCGAATCAGCAAACCAAAATAAGTCCTTTTTTTCTGCTTTCAACATTTTGTAGAAGTCTTCTGTAAGCTTGAAATATGTTTGATAATCCCGGCTCCCAACAAAAAAATAAATCGGGCATTTGACTGCGGGGGCCTCCGCAAAAAAATTAATCTTCGAGGCTTCGCTGAACAGATTAAACCATTTTTTAGCCCAAATTTCAACAAAATCCCTGGCTGGCGGCTTGTTTCCCATTTCTGAAGCAAGCCATTTTCGATGGTAGTATAAATCTTCCCAGCTCCTGAATGGAATATTTATCATCATCAACTGTTTTAGTTCTTCCGTATTTTTCTTGCTGCTGGCCCTGGCCCTCATCCACTCCAGTGAAAGCCGCTCACTTTCATCCTGAAAAATCATTGGGCTCACTGCGAAATACGCTTCCAGTAATTCAGGATGATCGACTGCAATTTTCAATCCCAAAAATCCACCCCAGGAATGACCCATGAGATAAATTTTATTTTGTGAAAATCGTGCCCTCAGATAATTGATCATCTCCACTCCGTCGCTTTCCATTAATGAAATTGTTAATGGAGTAGTCGAGGAATTTAACTTAACAGTCTTTCCACCTTCGCGTTGGTCCCACAGAACTACCAGAAAGTGTTTTTGCAATTCATTTGTGAATTTATGGGCATAGCCCATCGCAGAATTTCCAGGACCGCCGTGAAGAAAAAGTAAAACAGGATTATTCTCGTTTGTTCCACTGATACTGATCCATTGCTTTATTCCACCAATCTCAACTGCTTCTTTATTATGAATGGATGAAAGCCCGAACGAAAATCCGGGGATGATTATTAAGAGGAGTGAAAAAAGTTTTATTAAATTTATTTTCACATCTCAATTGTTAAATCCTGGCTGAGTGAATCTTTGTCTCTTTAAGTTTCTTAGCAAACGCACGGTTATTATCTTATCATCGACAAGTAATGCGGAAACATCTCACGCCACGCTGGCCAATCATGAGGAGCGTTCTGACGAACATCAAGCCAATGATTAATCCCTTTATTTCTTAGAATCGAAGCCATGTTCTCATTTGCGCTCCAGCACATATCATGTGTGCCGGTACCTAATGTTACAAACATGTCATTGAAATATTCGTTTTGTGCGTTAGGAATAAAGTCAGGAGGATTGTTGAAATAAACGTTCTCATCATAGTATCCATCTAACTGGCCTCTAATATCGAATGCAGCGCCCATATTAAATACATACTTCGCGACCTCCGGATGTTTGAACGCAAAGTTGGTGGCATGATAACCACCAAAGCTGCAACCTGCCGTAGCCACACGCCCAACACCGGTTTCGCGCTGCATGAGTGGAACAAGCTCCGTAAGTAGAAATTGATCGTACCACATATGATTGATCACACGCTTAGAAGGGTGAATGCTTTTGTTATACCAACTTGATGAATCAATTCCATCAGGACAATAAATTTTTACGAGTCCCTCCTCCACAAACCAGGCAACACTATCAATAAGTTTAAAATCTTTATTTTCTGTAAAATGTCCCATCGATGTGGGAAACAACATGACCGGATAGCCGCGAGTGCCAAAGGCAAGAACCTCTATGTCGCGGCTGAGACTGGGGGAATACCAACGGTGATAATGTTCGTACATGATATTGGGGTTGAGAAAACAAATAATAAGTCAGGTAAGTTAACCCCCGTTGTTCTATTTTTGCAAGCATAAATGCAGGAAGAACTAAATAAAGCCAAGGACCAGTCAGCCGTCGCTGAACCCTCTCACTTCTACCGTTCTGAAAAGCTGACCAACATCTACACCAAATTGCTTCAGCGCAACGTGGAGGTTGAGATCATGACTCCCGAACTGATGGATAGAAGCAAACGATATCCTTTGCTGATCCTGAACGATGGACAGGATAGCGAGTCGGTAAAAGTGAAAGAGACTGTTGAGAGGCTGGTGCACGAAAAAATCATTCCGGAAATCATTGTGGTCGGCGTAACAGCTGCAGATCGCATGCAGGAATACGGTGTGGGTTTTCGTCCCGATTATTTTGGAAGAGGCAAGATGGCCAAAGCTTACGCCGATTATATTATCTCAGAGCTGGTGCCTTACATTACTTATAAATATCCTGTTGCTCCTTCTGTTGCTTCTCATGCCATGGCAGGATATTCGCTAGGTGGGCTTTCCGCTATTGATATTGTGTGGAATAATCCACAGGTATTTGGCAAGGCAGGTATTTTCAGTGGATCGTTCTGGTGGAGAAAGCGCGACGCTAAAAGTATTTTCTATTCCGACTATCGCGACCGACTCATGCACTTGCAGGTGAGAAGAGGAAAATTCAATCCTGGAATGAAATTCTGGTTTGAAACAGGTACACAGGATGAGAACAGTGACAGAAATAAAAACGGTGTCATTGATTCAATCGATGATACGATGGATCTAATCACTGAGCTCACCCGCAAGGGATACAGACCTTTCCATGATATTCAATACCTGGAGATCAAGGATGGCAAACACAACCAGGAAACGTGGGCGCTGGCAATGCCGTATTTTTTAACCTGGGCTTTTGGAAACAATGGATGATTCAAAAATAATAATCCGCACTCCACGATTAATCTTGCGGGAGTTTAGTATGGAGGATGCCAGTAGTATATTCCAACTGAATTCCGATCCTGAGGTTATTCGTTTTACTGGTGACGAAGCTTTTAAATCGGTGGAAGAAGCCGCTCAACTTATTCGGGACTACGATCAATATAAAAAATACGGTTATGGCCGATGGACAATTTTGTCAGACGATCCTTCCGAATATCTTGGTTGGTGTGGGTTGAATTATAACAAAGACACAAAAGAAACAGATATTGGATTCAGGTTGCTTCGAAGTCAGTGGGGAAAGGGCATTGCAACAGAAGCAGCTGCCGCATGTCTGGATTATGGATTCAATCAATTAGGCTTAGATAAGATCATTGGCAGAGCCATGAAAGAAAACCAGGCTTCTGTGCGAGTACTGGTAAAAACAGGAATGCGTTTTGAGAAAGATTTCGACGCTCACGGCAGTAAATGCGTTCAATTTTGTAAGCTAAAATATATCTGGAACCCAAAAGATTAAATTTCATGCAGACTGTTGACACAATTATTTTTGATTTGGGAGGCGTACTAATCGATTGGAACCCTCGCTACCTGTACAAGAAAATTTTAAAAGACGAGGATGAAATCATCTGGTTTCTGGAAAATGTTTGCACTCCTGAATGGAATGAACAGCAAGATGCGGGACGTTCATTTGAAGATGCTACTAACGAGTTGCTTATTAAATTCCCGCAATATGAAGATGCCATACGTGCCTGGTATGGAAGATGGAAAGAAACAATCGGAGGACAAATTCATGAAACCGTTGAGGTTCTAAAGTCTTTTAAAGACAAAAAAAGTCATCGGCTATATGCCTTAACTAACTGGTCGGCGGAGACATTTCCTTGGGCCTTGGAAAATTTTGAATTTCTTCATTGGTTTGAGGGAATCGTTGTCAGTGGAGTAGAGAAGACGCGTAAGCCCTTTCCGGATTTTTATCAGATTCTCCTTGACCGCTATTCGATCGACCCGAAGAAATCAATTTTTATTGACGATAATATTAAGAACATCGAAGCTGCCCGAGCCATTGGAATTGATAGCATCCATTTTATTGGAGCTGAAAATTTGAAGAGTGAGTTGAAGATCAGAGGAATAATTTCCTGAATGCCGTCAGGCAGGAAATTAGCTCGGCTTCTGTATCGCAGTAACGACCTCCTGCGCACAACGCTCCGCAGAAGCAAGAGCTCCATTTACCATACCGGCCTGACCTGTGATATCAGTGGCTTCTCCCGCAAAAAATAATTTTCCTCCAACGGGTTGTCCAATTGTTTTACGATCATTATTGGTTGCTCCTGCCAATGGGTAGGAATATCCACCAAGGATATATTCTCTCTTCGACCAATCTTCAAAAATATAAAGCGGTTGAAGAGTGGTTGTATCCCTTCGAACGAATTGAGTGGCCTGCCCTCCATAAAGAGAATCGAGGTCTGCAAGGATTGCATTTAACGCAAGATCACCGCCGAGCGCCGAATAACTAGCTGCCTTGTCTCCATTTATTGTAATAGAAAGTGTTTGGTTAATATCGCTGCCTATCCCCACACTTAAATATTCCGGCACGTTTGATGACCCCCAGATAAATCCAGTATCACTTCCCCAGAAATTCTTTTTGAATTCAATCAGCATTCTAAAGCTTCCACCCATTCCAATCTTAGACAGTGATCCGGTGAAGTCTCCCGAAAGCCCTGGATTAAATGAAAGTCCTCCCGTCTTTAGTATGCTAACTGGTACAGTAACTATTACTTTGTTAGCCTGAAACGTTGTGCCATCCTTTGCTGTCAATACAATTGGATCGCTACTATAATTTATGGATGTAATGGGAGTACTTAACTTAACAAGAGGCTGAACACCACTGAAGCGGGAGATCAATATATCCTGCAATGGGTTAGATCTTAATCCAAGAACTTTTCCATTGGTTGGCTGAAGTTTCTGTCCTTCTGCCAATGCACCGATACCTAGCTTTTCATTGCTACTTCCATAGTAATTACCGATCTGTCCGTTTAGCATTCCACTTGCGCGTGCATTGATTCCCACTGCCTGTGCTGCCTGCTGCACTGTGAGAGAGCTTCCGGTATTATTCCGAACGTTGGCAACAAAATTCTTTGCTGCAACAAAATCAGAATCACTGCCCCAACCCGAAGATGTTTTAGCAACGTTATCTAAAATAAAAGCATTATTGGCTGATAAGAACTCAACTGAGGTCAGGCTATATGCCTGGAAAATTTTTCCCATTATAGAGTCTGAACCTGTAATGGTTTGAGCTCCAAGCTCGAGAGGAAAATCAGAACTTAATTGTGTGATGACAGGATATTTGACAATT